>JASFOC010000185.1:0-5608 GCA_050116715.1 Gammaproteobacteria bacterium | reverse complement strand
ATCCCCCTGGTGCCGGCGCTGACAGCATTGCGAAACAGTCTTCCCGGTTAACAGAACCAGATACCGCACAGACTATTCTTGCAGAGGGGGCACAGGCTGCGCCGGTGAATACCCTGCCAGTCACTAGCCCCGGGCAAACGCACGATATCAGTGCTGCAGATACTGCGAAAACTGACACTGCGACCAGTCAGCAGGCAAACTTGACAGTCCAACGTGATACTTCAGCGGCTGGTTATACGGGTAACGAGAAGTCAGGAACCGTAAATGAAGAAGAAAAGACGGGTAGAGCGGCAAGCACCGGCAGCGGCCCCTGGATAATCAATCTGCTTTCCTCTCGCAGCAAGCAGGATACGGACAGACTTGCCAAGATCGCGGCAGCCCATGGTATCCCGGTAGTGCAAAGCCGGGCCATCGTGAAAGGAAAAGAATACTGGCGCCTGCAGGTGACTGGCTTCAGCAATGCTTCTGAAGCGAAAGACTACGTGCTCCCAATCAAGCAAAAGCTCGGCATAAAGGACGTCTGGATTTTTCGGCAGAAGGGATGAACTAAATATTCCTGCTGCGATTTAGCCGGAACCGGTAACGCCAGACTACAAGTCGAGTTGGCGTCCCCAAGGGGATTCGAACCCCTGTTACCGCCGTGAAAGGGCGGTGTCCTAGGCCGACTAGACGATGGGGACTAACGGGTACAAGGCCATCAAGCCTTCGTTAAACTGGTGGAGCCAGGCGGGATCGAACCGCCGACCCCTTGCATGCCATGCAAGTGCTCTCCCAGCTGAGCTATGGCCCCGTAAAACGAAGCGCGCAATTTACGACAGGCGCAGCTCCCTGTCAAGATCACCCTGGACTTTCGTTGCAAGGAAAACACTTCGCGCACTGGCCAGAGGTCGCCTGCAGCCCTAATCTGCCTGTTGCAGCTCGATTTTTGCCCATGAGTCTCGCAACGTGACCGTGCGGTTGAATACCGGCAATGCCGGCGTCGAAAGCTTGATATCAACACAGAAATAGCCCTCGCGCTCGAACTGGAAACACTCGCCCGGCGCTGCTTCTGTCAATGCGGGTTCAACAATGCATTCAGTCAGGGTCAGCAATGAATCCGGGTTAAGATAGTCCCGGTAGTCAACCCCCTCTCCCGCCACATCAGGACGTGGCTGTGTGAACAGGCGATCATACAGTCGCACTTCAGCACGCTTGCCAAATTTCGCCGAAACCCAGTGAATCACCCCGTTGACCTTGCGCCCTTCCGGGTTTGCACCCAGGGTTGTCGGATCATAACTGCAATGCAGCTCGATTATTTCCCCGTTGGTATCCTTTACCACCTCGTCACAGCGAATAACATAGGCATTGCGCAGCCTGACTTCGCCGCCACTGATCAGACGCTTGAATTTCCTTGGAGCTTCTTCCCGGAAGTCATTCTGGTCGATATACACCTCGTTCGAAAACGGGACTTTTCTCACACCCAGGCTTTCATCCTGGGGATGATTAGCGACATTCAGGTATTCCACCTGCCCGTCCGGATAGTTGGTTATCACTAGCTTGAGCGGGTGCAGCACAGCCATGCGGCGCCGGGCAGCGACATTCAGGTCTTCGCGGATACAGTTTTCCAGGACACCCATTTCGACGATATTTTCCGACTTGCTTACACCAATTCGCGAGGAGAAATCCCGGATCGATGCCGCTGTATAACCACGCCGCCGTATCCCCGCAATTGTCGGCATACGCGGATCATCCCAGCCTTCCACGTGGCCTTCTGCCACCAGCTCAGTAAGTTTGCGCTTGCTCATGACGGTATATTCAAGATTCAGGCGCGAGAACTCGATTTGCTGCGGATGGCACGGAACTGAAACGTTGTCCAGCACCCAGTCATACAACGGACGGTGGTCCTCGAACTCAAGCGTACAGATCGAGTGAGTGATTCCTTCCAGCGCATCTGAAACCGGATGCGTGAAGTCATACATCGGGTAGACACACCAGGCCTCCCCTGTTTGGTGATGAATGACACCGTGCCGTATGCGGTAAAGAGTGGGATCCCGCATATTTATATTGGGCGATGACATATCAATTTTCGCGCGCAGTACACGCGACCCGTCCTCGAACTCGCCAGCCCGCATTCGTCTGAACAGGTCCAGATTTTCATTTACAGTGCGATTACGGAATGGACTTTCTTTGCCAGGTTCAGTCAGGGTGCCACGGTACTCGCGAGTCTGCTCAGCCGTAAGATCGCAGACATACGCCTTCCCGGCCTCGATTAATTCAACGGCAAAGCCGTAGAGCTGCTCAAAATAATCGGAGGCATAGAAAAGCCGGTCCTGCCAGTCATATCCAAGCCAGCGGACATCCTCCTTGATGGACTCTACGTATTCGAGATTCTCCTTGTGCGGATTGGTATCATCAAAGCGCAGGTTGCAGGTTCCGTTATAATCTCTGGCAATACCGAAATTCAGGCATATCGACTTGGCATGCCCGATATGCAGGTACCCATTCGGCTCAGGTGGAAAACGTGTTGCCACCCTCCCCTGGTGCTTGCCGTTCCTGATATCATTTTCAATGATATTGCGAATAAAGTTTGACGGCGTGCTCGTTTCTTCACCGCTCATGGTCAGTTGTCTTCCATACGTTCGCCAATGTAATCCAGTGCCCTGTCGATACGCCGCAGACAGGCATCGCGGCCGACCAGGTGCAGTGTCACATCGATTCCCGGGGATGCGGCCCTCCCGGTAATGGCCACCCGCAGTGGTTGCGCGACCTTGCCGAGCTTGAGACCAAGAGATTCTGCGACATATACCACGGCCCGGTGTAAATTTTCAGGTGTCCAGGCTTCCAGTTCAGCCAGCATCTTGCGCGTCAGGGTAAGCGGTTCTATCGCCATGGGGCGCAGGTTCTTCCTGGCAGCAACTTCATCATACTCAGAAAAATCCCGGTAAAAGAATGCGCTGGTTTCAGCCATTTCAACAAGAGTCTTTGCACGTTCCTGCTGCACCCGCACAACCTCGACCAGACTCGGGCCTTCGGCGGGGTCGATCCCAAGATCCCCCATGTGAGGACTCAGCAAATGCGCAATCCGGGCGGGATCTGCATGTTTGATATAATGCTGATTCAGCCAGAGAAGTTTCTCGGTATTGAAACTTGAGGCCGCCTTATTAACCGCGTCGATGTCAAACAGGCTGATCATCTCATCCAGGGAAAACACTTCCTGATCACCATACGACCAGCCGAGTCGCACGAGATAATTCAGCAATGCTTCGGGAAGAATCCCCTGATTACGATACTCAAGGACACTCACGGCTCCATGCCGCTTGGAGAGACGGGAACCATCATCACCCAGTATCATGGGAACATGGGCATATCGTGGCGGATCCTTGGCAAGCGCTTTGAGTATATTTACCTGGCGCGGGGTGTTGTTGACATGATCATCACCGCGAATCACATCCGTGATACCCATATCCGCATCATCGACGACAACCGTGAGATTGTAGGTAGGCGCACCGTCGGTACGCCGTATTATCAGGTCATCCAGCTCTGCATTGCTGAAAATTATCTTCCCTCGAATGCGATCATCAACGACAACGCTACCTTCCTGCGGGTTGCGGAACCGGATCACGTGCGGCTCATCAGGATCAACCAGCAGCCCACGACAATGGCCGTCATAACGCGGTTTCTCCTTACGTTGTAATTGCCCATCACGCAACGCATCAAGACGTTCCCTGGAACAATTGCACCGGTAAGCCAAGCCCTTGTCGAGCAATTCCTGGATTACCTCGTTGTAACGCTCGAACCGGTGTGTCTGGTAAAAGGGGCCCTCGTCGTACTCCAGACCAAGCCAGATCATCCCTTCCAGTATGGCATTGATGGATTCTGCTGTGGACCGCTGCAAGTCGGTGTCCTCGATGCGCAGCACGAACCTGCCACCGTGCTTGCGGGCATGCAGCCAGGAAAACAATGCAGTTCTTGCACCACCCACGTGCAAGTAGCCTGTCGGGCTGGGGGCGAAACGTGTTTTAAGACTCATTCGGCTATCAAAACAACTCTATGTGTTGGGAAATGGCTCAATCACGACCAGGGATATTCATACAGGTTGTGGCGTGCGGACCTTGCCCGGGGTCAAAACCAGACCGGCTATTGCCTGGACCAGTTTGCCGGGATCCACCGGTTTAAGCAGGAACCTTGATACCCCTAACTCAACGCATTCATCATACACTTCCTGCGTTGCATCGCCAGTAATCACCACGATCGGAACGGAACCGGCAGCAGGGTGCAGTTTCCGGTATTCTTTTATCACATCAAACCCCGACAGACCCGGCATCTGGATATCAAGCATTATGATGTCGTACTTGTTAGTTCGCAGTTGCTCCAGGGCAGCGCCCCCCGAGGCAGCGATATCGGGTGCAACCCCCAGTTGATTGAGCATGTCTTTCATGACATGACGGTTCATCCTGCAGTCATCAGCAACCAGTACACGCAGGTCATGATGCTGCGCAAGCAGCTGCGTATAGTCTTCGACCGCTTTTTGGGCGACTCTACCTGCCTGCATGATACAGCCCGCATAATGCAGCGCGTTGTCGAAATACTCGAAAGAATTCATCGCGAAGTGGAAGCCTGAACGAAGGTAGGTATCATGCAGACTGGGGTCCTGATGGTACGCGATCAGGCACACACCCGGCCTGCCCCCTTCCTGAACAAGCGCCTCGACATCCGCCACATCCAGACTCTCGCAATCGACCAGCAGACAACAGCCTGTCAAGTTTATATTCGCCGCCTTGAATGACTGCCAGTCGGTATAACTTCCAGCAGCACCTGCAACGACTTCCTGCATACCCGGAACAGTATTCTTTCCGGTACAGGTTAGGCCTGCTTTCGCAATGATAAAGTAATCAGGAGATCGCGTTTTCCTGTGGTCTTTTCCCTGTATCCCGAGCGACATGTCAGCAATGGGGATATCAAACCAGAAGCGGCTTCCCTGAAATTCCTTGCTTTCCAGGCCTATCTCGCCACCCATGAGTTCTACAAGGCGTTTAGCAATAGCTGTCCCGAGACCGGTTCCACCGTACTTTCTCTGAACAGTATCATCTGCCTGCCGGAACCTTTCAAAAACTTGCGACTGCATATCCTCCGAGATACCGATTCCAGTATCCCTGACTTCAAAATAAATACGGCCGGCCGCCAATCCAGGGTACTGTTTGCTGACCTTTAACCGGACCTCTCCGACATTAGTGAACTTTATGGCGTTTCCCAGCAGATTCACCAGCACCTGCCGCAGACGTGCGGCATCACCCAGCGCATACGGCGGCACCGAGGCATCCAGATCGGTAACAAAACGGACACCTTTTTTCTCTGCCTGAATAGACAACATGCTGGCAACCGAGTACAACATATTGTACAGATCGAATTTCTCCCTCTTAAGCTGAACGTGGCCTGCCTCTATTCGTGAAAAGTCCAGCACGCCCCCGACAAGGGACATAAGACTTTTCGAGGCATCGTTGATATGGGCAACGATCCGGTCCTGCTCTAACTTTTCGTCCGCCTTGCTCAACATACCGCTAAAACCCATAACCGCATTCAATGGCGTCCTTATTTCATGACTGATATTTGCAAGGAATCTGGATTTCTC
>JASFOC010000184.1:0-5619 GCA_050116715.1 Gammaproteobacteria bacterium | reverse complement strand
TGTCAGAGACGCCATGAATACTCGGCCAGTCAAAGCCTGCCTGTGATGCCCGTCTTTGCAGCTTGGCCGCACGCGTCAATGCCGGCAGGGCGAGTGTAACCCCGTCCAGCAGGCTTGCCTGGCTACCTCGTTCCCTTGCCTTGTGCTGCTCCCAGGCATGCGTCTGGGCTTCGACAGTCCCGATTGATTCATCAGCGAAGACGTGCGGATGACGACGAATCATTTTTTTGCAAATACTTTCCACAACATCCTGGAAGTCGAACCAGCCCGCCTCCCTGGCCATTTGGGCATGAAACACCACCTGAAACAGCAAATCACCCAGCTCATCCCGCAACCCGTCAGCATTATTCTGCTGAATGGCGTCCGCCACTTCGTAGGCTTCCTCGATCGTGTATGGCGCAATCGAGCTGAAATCCTGCGCCCGGTCCCAGGGGCAACCGCCATCCGGGGCTCTCAGGCGCTGCATGATATCGAGCAAACTTTCGATGTTTAGTGCATCAGCCATTTATAACGATGTCCCGGTGATTGATTCTTGCAAGAAAATTCGCAGCACGCATCACAATGGAGCACTTCGGGAGCAGCTGCATTCTGACGCACAGAAAATGAAATCCAGCGATACGGGACTGTTTATGACTGTCGCGCAAATAATTCCGGATGTTCTTCAGCCAAGGTAGTGATCGGTGTCGTGCATGACCCTGACCTGCTGCAGGCAGCTACCAGCTTCGATACGGGCCAACGTCCACATGGATAAAATCCGAGCCGGGATAATACCCTACCCCGCCCGCCCGCATTGCCATCGCGGCCTTGTGCAGCTTTTTCAGCTCACAGCCGGGCAGACGAATATCGATTGCCTTGCCCTGCATATGGTAACTGCGCTTTGCGACACCACTGCTGTTCTTGCGTAACGCGGCATTGGTCGCCGGTGAGCGGTAACCGGAAATGATTTCAAAGGCCCGCTGGCCCTGCACTTCTGCACGGAGCAAGTAAAGAAGATCCAGCAGGTCAGTATCAATAGGATAGATTTCGTCAGTACGATGGTCGCGCAGGATCTCGTCAATTTCCTGCTTGCCATCAGCCAGGTAGTCACCCTCAGCCCAGTAGACGGCCGAGGCATTCTCTCCGGTATGGGTGTTGTGAAAACTGAGTTTGCGTACCTGTTGACTGCTTGCAAGCGACGCCAGCGGCATGATTAGCAGGCCGGCTGCGAGCCCGGCACCGTTGCGGATGAAACCACGGCGGGTGCAGCTAGTCTGTGCCTGACGACGGCTCAACTCTTTTGACAGAAGCATACCAGCGACTCCGAGAACCAATGATAACCAGCTGTTTTCAAATGGTTTATTATCGCCAGCAATATAAGCGCGAGATTATACACTTAAATTACGACGAAAAACCACCCCGGCCTGGAACCTAGATCGACCTCCCGCTTGGCTGCTTGAGTGCTCTGCGCCCGGGAGGGGGTAAAGCCTGTCAGATGTGAAACAGAGGGGCAGTGAGATGTGTCACGGCACTGCAGCAATGCAGTGCCGCTGTGGGCTGGTGTGAGACTGGGACACTGTCCGACGAATGCTGGCGATACCTAGTGGACGCCACCATTCATGGCCCTGATCACCTGGTCCTCCAGCAGAATTCGGTCAGCAAGGCATTCACCCAGACTGGAGAGGTCCCTGGCGAGAAATTCCACACTGTTATCCAGTGTCATGCCCTCGTACTTGTCATTAAATCTCAGTATCTCGTCCGTTGTCTCGACGATCCTCGGATAGAGTTCATCCGCCAGTGATACCACCGACTGGCGGCGTTCACGATTGTCTGCGAGATAGCGGTAAAGCTGGAAATGCGCACTGGCAGTATAGTCGATCAGGGCTTCACAGAATTCGCGTAATGCCTTTTCCATGGACGGTTCTGGGGTAAAAGGTTGTTTACCCGCAAGTTTTGTGAGTAATGCCAGTGTTGTCGTGCGGGACGATACCAGTGCGTCGAGTTTTTCACGCGACCTGCGGCGGCGATCCACACCACCCGGAAATATAGAACCCATATTGTGCTCCTGCCTGTCAGATTCTCTTTTTTGGAATGTCGAACCGGTTCATATCCAGAACGCAGTACCTAGCGGCTGCCATTGTAGCAAAGACCCACGCCGGATCTCCTGAAAATGTTCCCGTGAATACGAAACAACCCAATGTAATAACAACACTATTTGCACCAAATCCGGGTTTGCAGCCTGCCGGAAATCGCGCCTGTCACCATCGCGTGTAGGAAAAGATTGACTCACCACATATCCCGATAAGGATATAACTGCATTATATCTAATTGTATTTATTGGTTATATAGTAGAACTAAACCAGTAAACAGACCAGGCAATACTTGACTAAAAGACTCGGTTATTACTATTATGGGCTCAAAAGCTGAGCAATATCAGCTAATATTCTATTTGGTGAAAGAACTCTGAAAATGAATACGGCTCAGAGTGACACGTTACAGACGCAAAGAAGCACCGTATTCAAAGAGGTCAATTATGAAGTTATCTACGAAAGGTCGTCATGCAGTCACCGCGATGATGGAACTGGCGCTGCAGCACAACAGGGGTCCTGTAACCCTGGCGGACATCTCTGCCCAGCAGTCCATTTCAATCTCATACCTCGAGCAGCTTTTCGCACGCCTGCGGCAACATGGGCTGGTAACAGGCATGCGTGGTCCAGGCGGCGGCTATTGCCTTGCAAAGCCGGCCGGCGAGATTACCATTGCCAATATCCTGTCCAGCGTTGATGACATCACGCGACGCTCGGAATTGCCGCACAACCATGCAGAGGTGCCGGCAGGGGCACTGATGTGGGTGCGCTTGAGCAATCAAATTTACGACTATCTCGACAGTATCACGCTTGAAGAGGCAGTCGAATCATCCAGGGATAATACCCAGGAATCTCTGTTCGGCTCTGGATTCCAGAAGTCGGCCGCATAAACATTCAGGTCAGGATTTAAGCTGGAGAATCAAAAAATGGCTTATAGCGAAAAAGTACTGGATCATTACGAAAACCCGCGCAATGTCGGCTCGTTCGACAAAGGCGACCTCCAGGTGGGTACCGGGATGGTGGGCGCACCAGCCTGTGGTGATGTCATGAAGCTGCAGATCAAGGTAGGCGAGAACGGTATCATCGAAGATGCGAAGTTCAAGACTTATGGTTGCGGGTCTGCGATTGCCTCAAGCTCGCTGCTGACCGAATGGGTCAAAGGCAAATCGCTTGACGAAGCCCGTGAGATCAAGAACACGGATATAGCCGAGGAACTGGCATTGCCACCGGTGAAGATTCACTGCTCGGTGCTTGCCGAGGATGCGATCAAGGCCGCAATCGAGGATTACCAGGGCAAACGTGGTCATCCTGACCAGGCAGCCGAAGCCTGAATAGAGTATTACATGGAAACGGGGCCATCCGGCCCCGTTTTTTTTGTCCTTGCGAGATGAGTTACTTTCAGTTCCGATACTGCCATCCCTGCTGCTTTAACACCTGCATGAGCCCCAAGCTGCAAGGCAGGCACCTGTTCATGTTGTATGCAGAAAGCAGTCTCCCGACAGATGCGCTACAGAGGCAAGGCTGGCATCATGAACCTTAGTGTTACCCGGCTTTTTCCTGCACATCAGCGAGACCTGGCCATTGAAGGCCTCTACCTTGAACATGACCTTCACACCAAGGGCCGCAGCGGAAAACCTTACGTATACAGTAACTTCATTTCCTCGCTTGACGGTCGCATAGCAATTGCCGATGCGGCGCACACCACCCACGTTGTGCCTGCGGCATGCGCAAACCCCCGCGACTGGAGGCTCTATCAGGAGCTTGCCGGGCAGGCAGACCTGCTGGTGACAAGCGGACGGTACTTCAGACAAAGCCTGCTCGGCGAAGCACAGGACGAACTTCCACTGGGCTCCGCACAGAAGTTTGACGATATTCGCGAATGGCGCGCGACCCGGGGGCTGCTGCCACAGCCGGATATTGCAATCATGAGCAGCAGCCTGAATATTCCACTTGCTGCACTGGAGCAATACCGGACGCGCAGGATCCACGTTGTCACCGGCGAGGATGCAGACCCGGGAAGGGTTGCTGCCATGCAGGAAAATGACATAAACGTGATTCGAGCCGGCAGCGGCATCAAGGTTAACGGCAGGAAAATGATTGACGAACTGGCACAGCATGGCTACAGAAGCATATATGCCATTGCAGGCCCTGCAGTGTTTCACACATTGCTGGCGTCACGCGTTGTCGACAGGTTGTACCTGACAATCACCCAGCAGATACTCGGCGGCGACAATTACGACACGCTTAGCCGCGGTAATCCGCTGCAACCGGCCCAGGGCATGCAACTTGTCGGGCTCTGTCACGACCCGCATGCACCCGCTGATGCAGGCCAGCTATTCGGCGTCTTCGAACCAGGGAAACAGCCCCCGGACCCGTTCCCCGGTCCTAAAGATCATTACACGCCCTGACCGCCTTGCGGATGCGGGTCGTGGAGACCACATCACCGCAGTTAATGCCTTCACAGCGGCGCGCCTCCCCCTGCCAGGCTGCCTCGCTGCTTACCAGTTCCGGCCAGAACGGATAGGTCCTGCACTGCATCGGGCGCACGGCATAGATTCCACACTGTCTCCCGGTATCCAGAAAAATACATGCGCCGGCATTATCTGCGGCAACCAGACTGCCGTCTTCAAGACGCCTGAGATAATGGCGCCTGAACCATTTCCAGGTCAGCCCCAGGCGCATGCAGATTGCCTCGGCCTCGTTTCGCTTCAGATAGACATGGTAGCCAGGACCGCCGGTACAGCATCGCCCGCACCGGGTACAGGAGAATCGCAGTGAGTGTTGTTCAAAGTACGGGCGCATCGGGATCTCCGGCTATCGCCAATCCTTTCTGACAATGTTGTATACAGGGAGAGGATGACAGACACTAACAGCTGGATTCCAGCGGGGTATGTACATGTCCGATCACCTTGAGACCGTTTACCAGGGCAGGATTATCCAGCTGGGCATTGAAACCACAACCATGCCCAATGGCGTATCCGTTGAGCTTGAAATCGTCAGGCACCCCGGCGGCGCAGCTGTCGTTGCAGTGGATCAGCGTGAACAGGTGTGCCTGCTACGGCAATACCGG
This sequence comes from Gammaproteobacteria bacterium, assembly GCA_050116715.1. Taxonomy (GTDB): domain Bacteria; phylum Pseudomonadota; class Gammaproteobacteria; order UBA9214; family UBA9214; genus UBA9214. Next base: position 486 of record JASFOC010000184.1, on the reverse strand, counting down.
CACGCGGCTGGCGGCTGGCTGTGGGAACTTCCGGCAGGAAAACTGGAGCAAGGAGAACCTGCAGAGACAACTGCAGCCCGCGAACTTGCAGAAGAAGCGGGCCTGCAGGCATCCCGCTGGGAATCGCTCGGCAGGCTCATCACCACCCCGGGTTTCTGTGACGAAATCATTCACCTGTTTCTGGCTCGCAATCTGACAGAAACAACAGCGCAGCCAGAGAAACATGAACTGTTCGAGATTCACTGGATCCCTTTTGCCAGTGCACTCGAGCAGGTCTACAGCGGCACAATCATTGATGCCAAAACCATGCTCGGCCTGACACTGGCCGCGAGAACCATAGGCTAACAAGCTGTCACCATGAACCTGGGTAAAAAGAAACCGGCAAAAGCCGGTTTCTTTATTACCTGCCAGAGTGCTGGAGCTGGCCTCAGGGAGAGGAAATTATCACCTCGTTACTGTCAACAGAGCCTGTCTCGTCAGAGGAGG
>JASFOC010000183.1:0-5627 GCA_050116715.1 Gammaproteobacteria bacterium | reverse complement strand
ACATTTTCTGACCTGGATTCGGGCGTCCTGCTGACTTTCACAGCTCGACCCGCGCGGCTAAGTGTCATCCTGCATGCAAGTGACTTAGCATGCCCCGACCCACCCGACTCCACTTGCCAGGTATCACTCAATACATCACCCAGCGAGGGAATAACCGTCAGGCGTCCTGCCATGCGGATGACGACACCGGCTTTACCTCGACCTGCTGCTGGCTGCCTGCCGCATACCTGCATGCGGCCTGCATGCCTGCGTCCTCATGACCCACCATGTCCCTTTACTTTTGACGCCGGAGAATTCCGCGAGCATTTCGCTGGTGATTCGCGACGCGGGCCGGGATTACGTCCGCACGATCAACCAGACATACCGGCGAACCGGCACACTCCGGGAGAGCAGGTACAAATCTTCTCTGGTGGACCAAACACGCTACTGCCTGGCCTGCTATCGCTACATTGAACGCAACCCCGTACGCACCGGCATGGTGATGCAGCCCGAAGACTATTCGTGGTCCAGCTACACCTGCAACGCCCCCGGTGCAAACAGCTCCCTGATCTGGCCGCGTGAGGTATGTATCCGGCCCCTTATTCCGTGCTTGTTCGCATCCCTTTTCGTGGCGCAGAATCAGGGGTACAGGGATCGCAGCACCCGGCTCCGTCAGGCGGCATCATGTGACACCCTGTACGCCCCGACATCCATCCACAAGCGAGGAACTGGCAGGTGCTGACAGCCTTTATCAGTCATCCGGATTGCCTGGCGCATGAAACCGGACCCGGCCATCCCGAATCGGCGGCCAGGCTGCATGCCATCGAGGATCGCCTTATCGAGGTGCAGTTGTACTACCTGCTGCGCCATATCGACGCAGACGAAGTGACCCGGGCGCAACTGCTGCGGGTCCACGACGCCGCATACCTGGATGAACTGGACGCCTGTCCGGTAGCGGATGGCCTGCGCTACCTGGACCCGGACACGCCCATCGGGCCCCACAGCCTGCGCGCGGCGCGGCGGGCCGCGGGTGCCCTCGTCACCGCGGTGGACCACATCATGCAGGGAGAGGTGGAAAGCGCCTTCTGCGCAGTGCGCCCGCCAGGTCACCATGCGCGCCGTCGGCAGGCGATGGGATTCTGCATCTACAATAACATCGCCGTCGGTGTTGCCCATGCCCTTGCTGTCCATGACCTGGAACGGGTCGCGATCCTGGATTTCGATGTCCACCACGGCAACGGCACGGAAGAGATCTTCGCCGACGACCCGCGGGTCATGATCTGCTCGACCTTCCAGCACCCCTTCTATCCGGATTTCCCGTTCGAGGAGGATGGCAGCCGCATTCTCTGCGCGCCCCTGCACGCCAGCGCCGGCAGCAGCGAATTCCGCGCAGCAGTCGAAAAGAAATTTCTCCCGGCGCTGAACCGTTTCCAGCCGCAAATGATCTTTATTTCAGCAGGTTTCGACGCCCATCGCGACGACGACATGTCCGCCATCAACCTGACCGAGGCGGACTATGCCTGGGTAACCCGGCGCATTATGGAAGTGGCGCGCAATTACGCTGGCAACCGCATCGTCTCAAGCCTTGAGGGCGGCTACGAACTGCGCTCGCTGGCACGCAGCGTGGAGGCCCATCTGCGGGCACTGATGGAACTGCATTAGTCCGGATTTCTTACCGACAGAATTGAATCTGGCTGTTATTGATGGCATCACGCTGGTGCGATCAGGAAGTTATGGCCTAGCTGAAAAACGGTCTTGGGAACACGGCGTGCAGCGCGGAACAGCTGGATTTCACGGCCTGGGCCGCCGTGCGGTGGTGGTTGAATTCAACGGCGGCAGGATCAGTTCGGATGGTGGCGGTCTGTTGCTTCGCGAACCCGAGCAGCGCAGCCCTATTCTCAAGCAACATGAGAGCTGTTTCACCGACCATCAGGACGCCGACTCCGTGTGCTGATGCTGTGCCCGCGCCACCCGCGCCCGTGCTGTAAAACCGCTGACCTGGCGGCTATCGCTCTTTCGTCACTATCGGGATGGTTCTCTGCGCGCCCCTCACAGCTGCCAATCGGACCTCACGATGAAGCCGGCGGCAAACAACGACGATAGCCCCGAACAGGAATCGGGGCATATCAACCAGGCCACTAGTGCATATTCACCAATTACCGCTGACATGCGCGAATCCCCTGGCGAATATCCTTGCAAATAAACCACATAAAGACATGGCAAGGGAGTTGCAGAAACATGGCATGTAGTCAACCGACAGGAGCATGCCATGAGCACCGAACAAAATCCCATCATCGCCATCAATCAATCCCGCGTCGTCAACCGGCCCGACAGTTACGAGACCATGATGCACGTCGGGCCCAAGGTGTGCATCACCACCGCATCGCATCCCGGTTTTCTCGGTTTCGAGCAGTTGCTGCAGATCGGCATCCACCCGATGGCCGGCCGCTACGGCGGCGGTGCCATGGACATGCGCAATGCCGAGCCGCCGCTGAACCCGATCGGCATGTACCAGTACACGGTCTGGAAAGACGTGCACTCCCACGAAGAGATGCACCATGACAACTTCGACACTATCTACGAGCTGTGCGGTCATTGCCTGGACATGGTGGTAGAGGGCCCCTGGGAGCCCTACTACGAGATCGTTGCCTCGGATCTGCCGCAATTGATGAGCATGACCGACGTGCCCGCCGTGCTCGGCGAATCCTTCGCCCAACAGCAACCGGTGCCCAAGGTGGCGCTGTCCGGCCAGCGGGTCATTGTGGTCGGTGACCATTGGGTGATGCACGGTCATGAAGACGATTTCGAACAGGGCGCCCGTGCGACCCTGCAATGGATGAAACAGAACATACCGGGCATGGTCGGCTGGATGATCCTGAAACAGTTCGGGGTGTCGGCCATCGGCTCCTTCCAGCTCGATCCGGACGGCATGCTGAAGGCCACCCTGGGCGCCAACCCGCCGGCCTACAACACCAACTACGGTGATCAGGTGCATGACAAGCCGCCGATCCCGGCCCAGACCCCCATCCAGTACCTGGTGCACATGGAATGGGAGAGTCCGGACCATGCCCACATGGGCCTGGGCCACGCGATGGTCGACTACGAACTGCGGCAGATCCACAACGACGGCGTGCTGCGCCACCTGGACCGGGGACCCTACTACCAGGTATTCGCCCCGATGATGGAGCAGGGCCTGTGGCGCCGCCACCTGGTCAAGTAAGCACCCGTAATTTAAGGAGATGATCATGAACGGCAAACCCCATGTACTGATACTCGGCGGCAACTTCGCCGGCCTCGGCAGTGCCCAGAAGATCCGTGAATTCGCCGGCAATGCGGTGCGCATCACCCTGGTGGACCGCAAGCCCTATCTGCTCTACGTCCCCAACATCCCCAGCGAGGTGTTCGAGGGCCGCAATCCTTCGCGCAGCATGCTGATGGACATCGTCGCGCCACTGACCGACGACGGCGTGGACTTCGTCCAGGCGGAGGTGACTGGCATCGACCCGGACAACAAGCAGGTGGAATGCATTCCCAGCGAACGCCCGGGCGCCGCCCCCTTCCGTATCGATTACGACTACCTGGTGATCGCCCTGGGCAACCGGCTCGCCTTCGACAGGATCGACGGCTACGCGGCGTACGGCCACACGGTGACCGACACCTACCAGGGCGAGCGTCTGCGCCGCTATCTGCTCAACGACTACCGCGGCGGCCCCATCGCCATCGGCTCGGCCCGCTTCAACCAGGGCGACGGCGCCAAGGGCCTGGAGCCATACCCCGGCGGCAGTATTCCGGATGCACTGGCCGCCTGCGAAGGCCCGCCGGTGGAGACCATGCTGTCGGCGGCCACCTGGCTCAAGAACCACGGCCAGGGCGGCGCGGACAAGATCACCGTGTTCACCCCGGCGGCGATGATCGCCGAGGACGCCGGCGAAAAGGTGGTGGGCGAACTGCTTGGCATCGCCTCGGACATGGGCTTCGGCTATATGAACAAGCTGCAGGACATTTCCCGTATCACCGCCGAGGGCATCGAGTTCGCCAACGGGTCCTCGCTGGAGGCGGAACTGAAGATCATCTTCCCGGACTGGGAACCGCACGGTTTCCTCAAGGGCCTGCCGGTCAGCGACAACCAGGGCTTCGTCATCACCGACCTGCTGATGCGCAACCCCAAATACCCGGAGATCCTTGCCGCCGGTGACTGCGCCGCGGTGACCGTACCCAAGTTGGGTGCCATCGGCCATGCCGAGACCGAGATCGTCGGCCGACAGATCGCCAAAGATGTCGGACGCATGAACCCGGAGGATGCCGATACGCCGCTCGCGCCGGTGGTGCACTGCATTGGCGACATCGGCAACAACCAGGCCTTCTACATCCGCGCCAACAGCTGGTTCGGCGGCGACACCCAGGTGCTGAAGATGGGTCATGTGCCCTATCTGCTGAAGATGCAATACAAGAACCTGTTCTTCAAAACCCGCGGCAAGATGCCGCCCTGGGGCCTGGACGCGGCGGAACTGCTGGCCGAAAAACTGTTCGCTTGACCGGAGACGACCATGAATCAAACAACCGCCCCCACCGCACCGCCGGATGCCCTGAGTCTGGAGCAATGGCAGGGACTGGCCCGCCTGGCAGACCTGGTCAACGCCGTGAGCGGTCCCCTTGCGGGGCCCATGACCGGGGCCCTGGACCGCACCCTGGGCATGGCCAACCGCCATGACATCGGCGACCTGGCCGAGGCCGTGCTCGACACCACCGAGGCCCTGCGAGCCAGCGGACTGCTCGCCCTGCTGCGGGACAACGCCGATCTACTGGCGCAGAGCATCCGCCTGCTCGTGCCGCTGCTCGCCAGTCTGCCAGAAACCCTCAACGGGCTGCCGCTGGAAGAACTGAAACAGGACGTCGAACGCCTGCATCGTCTGATGGATAAGACGGACCTGCTGGGTGACTACGTGGCCGAATATTTTGCCGGCCCGGCCGTGCGCATGAGTGTGGATGCTGCGGATTTTGCACGCCGCGAAGCGCTCGGCGAGAGCCTGCGGGACCTGTTGCAGACCCTCGGGCATCTGCACCGCAACGGCAGCCTCGCCTGGCTGCGCGACATCAGTGATTACCTCGAGAATCGGGAACAGCAGCGCTTGCTGGGCAGCCTCGCTGGACAAGGCATCGATGGTGCCGCCAGCCTGGCGGCGCGCACCCACAAGCTGCTGCGGGGCGTGCAGTCGGCGATGGACGACGCCGCCGCCAACGCCGACCAACCAGGGGGGGTCAAGGGACTGCTGCATCTGCTGCGCGATGCCGACGTGCAGCGTGGCCTGCGTGCCCTGGCGGTCCTGCCCACCTACCTGGAAGACGGAAACACATCTTGAGCCGGAGCCTGTCGGATTCTCAGTAGAAAGAGTTACAGAGTAAAGGGGACGTAGTAAAGGGGACGGAGGAATTAATGTCATGCAGTGACATTAATTCCTCCGTCCCCTTTACTATTATCCCTGCGGTGAACCGGGCGCACCGCGGACGGTCCATATATCGCGGCATTGCAGAAGGAAATACCGGGGAGATGGCGGAGAGGGTGGGGTTCGAACCCACGTGGGGCGTTATGCCCCCAACCGATTTCGAGTCGGTGCCGTTATGACCACTTCGGTACCTCTCCAGGTGAC
>JASFOC010000182.1:0-5673 GCA_050116715.1 Gammaproteobacteria bacterium | reverse complement strand
CCCGCCAACCCGGCATGTTGTAGCTCTTGGATAGCGAGAAAAATTCGACGGCAACGTCCATGGCCCCCTCGACCTGCAGGATGGAGGGCGCCACGTAGCCATCAAAGACGATATCCGCATACGCCAGATCCTGGATCACCCAGATCTCGTGTTCACGCGCGATCGCGACCACCTTTTCAAAGAAATCCAGCTCGACGCACTGGGTGGTCGGATTGCCCGGAAAGTTCAGCACCAGCATCTTGGGTACGGGCCAGGAATCCTTGATGGCCTTTTCCAGTTCGGCGAAGAAATCCACCTCCGGGTTCAACGGCACGTGCCGGATATCGGCGCCGGCGATGGCGAACCCGTAGGGATGAATCGGATAAGCCGGGTTGGGCACCAGCACCGCGTCGCCGGGGCCGACCGTCGCCAGCGCCAGGTGCGCCAGGCCTTCCTTGGAGCCGATGGTGACAATGGCATTGCGCTCCGGATCGAGGTCGACAGCGTAGCGCCGCTTGTACCAGTCGCAGATCGCCTTGCGCAGACGCGGAATTCCCCTGGAGAGTGAGTAGCGGTGGGTATCACCGCGTTGTGCCGCCTCGCACAGCTTGTCGACGATGTGCTGCGGTGTCGGCTGGTCGGGATTTCCCATGCCGAAATCAATAATGTCCTCGCCACGGGCGCGCGCCGCCGCCTTCAACTCATTGACAATGTTGAAAACATAGGGGGGCAACCGCTTGATGCGGGCAAAGTCTTCAATCACAGGGGCAACCGCTCAGTTTCCGGGTAGTCGACAACATGCCGTGTTATGTGTCGCCTACGTTACTGAAAACCGCTGGGGGAAACAAGCGGTTAGCAGAATTTCACTCACCTGCGGGAAAGCATCCCGCGCGCCTGGTACCCGCTGCAATAGCTACGCTGCCGGCGAATGACGCGCGGCGGGACGTCCGCCCTGATCTTGCCACCCGCAATTCGCCTGCGTATCTTAGCTGCATGCGCTTTTCCCAGGATACCGCCGCGCCCCACACCATCCACGCCTACCGTGACGGTGAAATCGTCATCAACGACAAAACTATCCGGCACAGCGTGATCCTAACGCCGGATACCATCCAGTCCTGGGCCCCGCGCAGCATGGAGGAACTGGAACCGTCGCATTTTGCGGCCTTCGAGGCGTGGCATCCCGAGGTTGTGCTGGTCGGAACCGGCAGCCGGCTGCAGTTCCCGCCAGCGCACTATTCCGTCGACCTGCTGGCGCTGGGCATCGGCGTCGAGATCATGGCCAACGACGCCGCCTGCCGGACCTTCAACATCCTGCTGGCGGAAGACCGCCAGGTACTGCTGGCGCTGCTGCTGGGGTAAACATAGCCGCGCCCATTCTCGGCAGAACGGTGTTTACTGCATGTCCAGCACCATGCGCTGGATCACCACCATATCTCCGGTGTTGAAGGTACCGTCCTGTGTCACATCTCCGTGTGATTGCTGGGAAGACGTCAGCCCGGCAAGTCCCTGCAGGTGCTGCAGTCCGCGCAGTATGTCCCGGATATCAACCACGCCGTCTTCCGTTAAATCACCGTTGCCGGGAAAACTTGCTGCATCATTCGGATCCGTGCCCGCAAGCACTTCGGCGGCGTCTCCGACCATGTCGGCGTCCGAGTCGATGGCCAGCGGATTGGTGCCATACAGCGTCACTTCGTCGCCGTCAGACAGGGTATCGCCGTCAGAGTCCCACAGCAGCGGGTTCGTAGCATAGGTCTGGTCTTCCTCGAAGTCAGTCAGGCCGTCAGCATCGGTATCCGGGTTCAGGGCACTGGTGCCAAGCTGTATTTCCGCAACGTTGTCCAGCCCGTCACTATCCGAATCAATGCGTGGTAGCTGCAGCTTGCCGGCACCGAACACACTATCCTGCCCTGCCGCACCAATATCAATGGCCTCGGCCAGCAGGCGGCTACCGAGCGTACCGGCGTCCTGCAACAGGTCTTCCTGCAGCAGCAGCGCTGCAGCTCCCGCAACCGTCGGGGCACTGAATGATGTGCCGCTGGAAACCGTGTAGGTGAGACTCGCAGTGCCATCGGGCGCGACCAGCTCGGGTTTCAACCGGCCGTCATTGGTAGGCCCCTGGCTCGAGTATGGGCGTATCGGGGGGCTGGTCCGGGTCCAGTTTGCCTGATTGACGGCACCAACGCTGAAGGCACCATGCGCATTAGCCGGGTCCATCAGGCTGGATGCGGCCACCGTGTGTTCAACATCATGATAGAAGCTGAACAGCGTGATGTTGAGATTGGCGGTATTGCCCTTCTTTCGTTTTACCTTGATGCTGTACGGTGCCAGGCCTGACTGGTAGGTAAAGTTCACGGCCTCGGCAGGATCGCTGAAGCGGTTTTGCTGGAGGGTACTGCTTGCAACGCTGGTACCGGTACTGTTCACCACGTACAGGTCCAGGTCATCTTTGTTGTTGAGACCGTACTGGTTCCAGTTCAGAAACACGCTGACCGTGCCGGCGCTTCCGCTGAGTTCCATGAGCTCATCGCCTGCAGCAAACTCCAGCCAGTTGTCGCCGTCGTTATCCGTCCAGGTGCCGCGCCAGTGGCGCCTTGCATCGTTGCCGGCAGCAACCGTCCAGAACACGCCATCCCCATCACGGGAGTCATTGATAATCGCGTTGATATCACCGGTATCGTCGTAATAGCTTGACAGTACCCAGCCAACGGAATGATTGGCGATATCGATGCTGTGGGTATGCAGATAGTCTGCAGCATTCTGCAGGTCGACCTGATCACTGACCTTGAGACAATGCAACTCTGCACCCGGAGCCATATCGGCCACGTGCTCGGCAACACCGGTACCGTGCTTCGTGCCGGACATCAGCCCTGTGCCGGTGAAGTCCTGACTGTGTGCGGCATCACAGGCAGTCGCGGGGAGTTCGCCACCGGCTTGCGCCTTGTCGAGTTGCGCAAACCCCAGATCAACCACGGCCACCCGGGTGCCACTGCCGTCCAGGTTACCGGCCTGGTAGCCGTCCGCCGCAGTCAGGGCCACGCTTTCCGACAGTCTGGAACCCGCACCGAATAACGGCTTTGCAGGATATGGCGCGCGCAGTCGCTCAACCGGGAAGGCATTGATAAACATGTCCAGGCTGCGCAACGGCACCAGGATACGTGCATAGGAGCGCGACACGTCATCCAGCCACGCACCTGATGTCGAAAGCCTGGCGTTGAAATCTGCCTGCCGGGTCAGCTGGCGATCGACGATGACAGGCAGCAGCGTCTGTCCGCGCGCCTCGCGCAACAACACGCCCAGCCCTGTCGCGACGCCCCGCGCCACTTCCGGTCCGTGTACTGCATGCTGCTTGCGTATCTGTTCCAGCAGGGCATCCGGCGTTGCTGCAACAACGCCTGCAAACAGGAACAGGGATGCGAGCAAGATCATTCGGCACGACATTGTTCTCATCACGACTTCATTTCCACCACTTGCCGGGGGTATTTTTTATTGTATGCAGACAATATACCCTCATTGCCGGGCGGCCGCAGACAATATCTCCAGCTCCGTCAAATCCAATACCCTGCTGGCTGTTAACACACGGGCGCAGCCGGACATGCAGGTCGCACTTCCCGGCAATCCGGAAGCAACCTGTCTCTGGTTCTCCAGGCTGTTGGAGGCAAAAGAAAAAACAGGAACTAGTCAGCAGGCGTGCCGGCTGTCCCGAAAAACATATCCCCATACCAGGCAACGGCAGACTCGCCGGTATTATCCGTATCCGTCATAATGGCGATACCGGTTATCAGCGGCGGCTCCTCGCCAAAAGCTCGCTGATAATCCTCGTAGACATTGCGTCTCTCGGTTACCCATTGCTGCAATTTCCCGGTGCCGCTTTCCACAACAAACATCATGACCCTGTCCGTATAGGCATTCGCAATCATGGTGCCGGCCGGACTGTTACTGCCCCAGATGTAGGAGATCGCCCGGTAAGGAAGATCCTGTCCCAGGATCAGTCGGGCGGCTTCGTATTCCAGTCGCTCCAGGTAACCGACCCTGTCGGGATCAAACGCGAAGGTGATATAGACTCTTGCGGGGTAGTCATCCCCGTCCTTGCTTGTTACATCACCCCGCTGCAGGACATTGTTGACTTTCCAGCGCCACTGGATGACAGGATACTCGCGTGGAGGAATCATTATTGACCGTGTCAACCCGGAAGCAGACTGTTCACTGACGGCCTTGATAACGACAGTGCCATCATCATCCACCAGGGAATAGCGGGTATGCCGGTTGATACGCTCGAAGCTCAGCGGCTGCCAGCCTTCCGGCAGGGTTTCACCGATTCCGGCTGCGGAGAACATGCCGGCATCAATACGCCCCGGGGACCGGGCCTGGACCAGCAGCGGCAACAGGACCAGGCATGCCATCCGCAGCAGCGTGCTGTTGAATTTGATCCAGCTGCCCGTCTGCCACCCTGCGAACATACCGGTAGTGACTTTATTTCAGCAGTGCATCGATGGAAAAGCCTTCCAGTTCCAGGATGCGCTTCAGTTTCCGCAATGCATCCATCTGGATCTGGCGAACCCGCTCGCGCGTCACGCCGATTTCGACACCGACCTCTTCCAGTGTCGATACCGGGTGACCGTGCAAGCCGAAACGCCGCTCGACGACTTCCCGCTGCTTGTCGCTCAGTTGTGCGAGGCAGTCCTCGATATTCGTGTGTACATCTTCCTGCTGCAGCGCATCGACGGGATCGGTCGCGTTGCTGTCGGGAATGGTTTCCAGCAGCGTCTTGTCCGAGTCACTCATAATGCTGGTGTCGGTGGATGCCGTGCGCTCGTTCAGGCCGAGCATGCGTTCGACATCATCGATCGGCTTGTCCAGCAGCTGCGCGATTTCCTCCGCGCTGGGCTCGTGGTCGAGTTTCTGCGCCAGGCCGCGCGCGGCACGCAGGTAGGTGTTGATTTCCTTCACCACATGAATCGGCAGGCGAATGGTGCGCGTCTGGTTCATGATGGCGCGTTCGATGGTCTGCCGTATCCACCAGGTGGCATAGGTTGAAAAGCGGAAGCCACGCTCGGGATCGAATTTCTCGACGGCACGGATCAGGCCGAGATTCCCCTCCTCGATGAGATCAAGGAACGCCAGGCCGCGGTTCATGTAGCGCCGCGCGATCTTTACGACCAGCCGCAGGTTGCTCTCGATCATGCGCTTGCGCGCAGCCTCGTCTCCCTTCTGGGCCAGCCGCGAGAAGTACACTTCTTCTTCGGCGCTGAGCAGCGGGGAGGCCCCGATCTCGTTGAGATAGAGGCGTGTCGGGTCGTGGGAATCGGGCCCCTGCAGGCTCGCTGCACGCGGCTTTGTCGCCGGCTTTTTCCGGTGCAAATCCTTGCTGTCGCCGGAGTCCTTGTCTTTGCCCACACTCTCCCCCACCTGGATTCTTGCTAACGGCCATCATGCCATGTCCACATGGCAGGCTACGGGTCAGCTCTTCGGCAGATAGCGCAACGGGTCGACCGGTTTCCCGTCTTTACGGATCTCGAAATACAGTCCGGTCCGGTTGGTGCCGCTGCTGCCCATTTCCGCGATTTGCTGGCCTGCCCTGACCTGATCGCCTTCCGCTACCAGCAGCTTGCTGTTGTGCCCGTAGGCACTAAGCAGATTCTCGTTATGTTTTATGATGATAAGCCTGCCATAGCCGACGAGTCCACTCCCCGCATA
>JASFOC010000181.1:0-5689 GCA_050116715.1 Gammaproteobacteria bacterium | reverse complement strand
CCCGGTACCCATTGCCTCGATGACGGTCAGGCCGAAGGCCTCGAACAGGGCAGGCTGGACAAAGGCGCCGCCGTGGTCGGCTATCACCCGGTAAAGCTCGCCGGCGAAACTCTTGTCCAGGTGCATGCCCAGCCAGCGAATCTGGCCGTCCAGTTGATACTCGTCCATCAGCCGGTGCATGAGTTCGATCTGCTCGCGCTCCTCGTTGTCCGAGGCCGCCGCCGGATCGATATGTCCGGCAACCATGAGCAGGTTGACCTTGTCCCGCAGTTCGGGGCACTCCCCGTACCACCTCACCAGGCCGGTGATGTTTTTTATCTGGTCCATGCGTGCCATCGTGAACAGGATGGGCTTGTCGCGCTCCGCCAGCACGCCGCGTATATCCTGGCGTGTCTCCTGGCCAAACAGCAGCGCCTCGAACTCGGGATACAGGTGGCTCAGGCGCCGGCCGGTTTCGGTTGCCGGGAAGTAGACTTCGGGATCGGCGCCCGGGGAGACGATATTGAACTTGGGGTCGAACACGTCGATGCCATGCACCACGCGGTACAGGCCGGGCATGGTGTAGGCGCCATGCGCCTCGTACTGCCCGACGCTGTCCCCGGTGCCGGCGATTTCCTGGTAGGTCGAGGTGATAATGAAATCCGCCTTGTTCATCGCGATCAGGTCGGCCGTGAACTGGCAGGAAAAATGATACTGGTGCTCGTTGGCCTGCCAGTAGAGGTCCGAATACAGGTACTTGGTTTTTTCCAGGGCATGGGCGATGTTGCACTGGGTTACACCGAGACGCTGCGACATGATCGAGGCCACCAGGTTGCCGTCGGAATAGTTGCCGATGATGAAGTCCGGGCGGCCGCCGAGCTCGGCCAGCACCTCGCGCTCTGCATCCAGGCTGAAGCGCTCCAGGTAGGGCCAGACCTCGAACCGGGATATCCAGTGCGGCAGCACCTCGCCGGCCTCACTCACGAACGGCACCCGCAGGATACTGGCATTGCGGGTTCCGGTAATCGGCTCCATGCGCTGGTCACAGGTGGTGCCATCGGCCTGCGGTATGAGGCGCGTCACCACCATGATCTGCGGCTCGATCTCCAGCCCCTGCTCCGCCAGGCGGCGGCGCATCTCCTGCTCCAGGGCACGCACCTGGTCCAGGATGTAGACCACCTGCCCGCCGGTATCCGGGCGGCCCAGCACGTCCGACTGGCCAAACCAGCCATGCGGCGAAAGAATCACGATGGAAAAGATCATCGGGATGCGCGCCAGGAAGCGCTCCAGGTTGTTCGGTGACGGTGCTTCCAGAATATCGAGCAGCAGCTGCATGGTCTCGCGCATCCGCCGGGCATCGTTGCCCCAGCCGGGCTCGAACCCCAGGGTGCGCAGTTCCTGGCAAACCTCGTTGCAGTCCGAATCAGGATCGATACTGCTCAGGTAATCATCCGCGGCCCGCAATGTTGAACGCAACCCGGCCACATCCCTGACCATTTCGTTCAGCATCAGTTGCTGGCCCCGGTGGTTATGCACGCTCAAAAAGTCCAGCAGGCGCTTGTCGCCCTTGCCGAGATCGTCAAACAGGCTGCTGGAGAGCCGCCGGTTCAGGAACTCGACACCACGACCGATGGAGCGTGCCTCGAGCATCTTGGGGAACTCGCGGGAGAAGGGCCCGAGGTCGATTTCCAGCGGCCAGGCGGTGTTCGCCTGCGGGCCATAGGCGAGACGCTCCTTGAATTTCAGGAATACACTGACGCTGATCCGCTCCGGCAGCAGCGTTTCCAGGTGAATCCGCACATGGGCCCAGCGGCCAACGCGCACGCGCAGGGCGAAGTACACCCATGCGGCATCAACGGCCGCTTCCTGCACCCAGCCCAGCAATTTCCCCAATGGCGTTTTCCGCAGGACAGTGCCATCAGGTTCGGCGCACAGCTCCTCGAACGCATCCTGCACATCACTGCGCAGCAGGAATGTGCGCTCCAGCCCCAGCAGGTGATGCATGACCCGGTGGACCTGCTTGCGCTCCCCGTGCATGTAATCCGTCAGCGCGTTGAAAAAACCCTCATCCAGCATCAGGACAACCCCCAGTCACGAAGAAAGGGCAGGTAGAAACCGGCGTCATTCACGGTGGCGCCGCGCACCCCGACAATCGCGGAAGCGAACTGCTGCGCCCGCTCCAGCAGCAACGGCAGCGGCCAGTTGTGTGCCTGTCCCAGCAGTATCACGCTGGTGAAGGCATCACCTGCCCCGACGGTATCGGTGACCTGCGCCACGGCCCGGGGCACAACCCGGGATTCCTCGCCGGCAGCAGTCACTGCGACCGCGCCGGCCGAACCGTGCGTGATAATCAGCAACTCGATTCCGTAGTCGCGCAACAGCTGCGCCGTCGCCTGCGCCGGTCCCCTCGCGCCGGGAACCAGCAGGGCGAGTTCATGTTCGTTCAGCTTGACCCAGTTGCCGCCCGCCAGCAGTGGCAGAATGTCTTCCTGCCGCCACCAGGGATCCCGCAGGTTCACGTCCACCAGCACGCATGGCTTATACCGCCTGCGGATTTCCTCCAGGGCCTGGCGCGACGCCGCGTTGCGCAGGGCAAGACTGCCATGGTAGAGCACCGCACCCTGCTGCAGCGGCGGCACGGCGGCGGCATCGATAAAGTCATAGGCCTGCTGATCGATGATGTCGTACTTGGGTTCCCCTTCAAGGAACCGGATTTCGACCTTGCCGGTCGGGTGGGCCGAATCGAGCTGCAGGCCTGAGGCATCCATTCCCCAGCTGTGCATGGTGTCCCTGATCCGGTGCCCCAGGGAATCGTCACCGACTCTCGAGATGAACACGGGCGCCATGCCGAAGGCCTGCAGGTGCCAGGCAACGTTGAAGGGTGCCCCGCCCAGCACCACACTGCCATCCGGGAAGCAGTCGAACAGGACCTCGCCGAAGATGATTGGTCTGGATGTCTGCGTTGTCTTCATGATGGCTTTCCCGTGCGTTGAACAAGCCCCCGTGCACTGGCAAGCGGCACGAAATGCACCACCGACCCGGAGCCTCCCGGCCCCGGCCCGTCAGGCGGCGGCTTCCGGTCCTGGCCCGGACACAGGCAGCTCGTCCACCGATGATGCGGCGACAGTGCAGTTCTTGAAGAAGCCGTAATGTTCTATTGCTTCGATAATACCGGCGGCATAGGGCTGTTTGGCGAAGTAGATTTGCTCGATTTCTGTCAGGGCGGACAATTCTTCATGGTGGCGGTTGGCCACGACAACGGCCATGGTGTTGCCGCGCATCATGTCCTCGTCAGCACCCGAGCCGCCCGCCACCAGGATGTGCTCCAGCGGGATTCCCCACTGGTCCGCGAACCAGCGCAGGGCAAAACCCTTGGATGCCCGCACCGGTGTCACATCGAGGAACTGCCCGAAAGACAGGGAAACCGAGACCGCCTGTTCATGCTGGTGCAGCAGGCTGATGATCTCGTCCCTGCAGGGGGCATGTGCAGGGTCGATGAAGTAGCTGATCTTGAAGCGGCTTTGCTCGGACTTCGCCTGCATGCTGATGCCAGGCAGGTCGGCAAGGATGCGCACCACGGCGTGCCGGTTCCAGAGGTGATCGATATGCCGGGCCCAGGCGTAGTCCGCGGTCAGTCGCGGTGCATAGTAGATTTCCGTCCCCAGACTGGTGATCAGGACATCGGGCTGCGGAATACCGTATTGCTTCATCACCCGCAACGCCGCATCCAGGCGGCGCCCCGTGGCAATGCCGAAGGTGGCGCACTTGCGGTTCTCCCGGATCACGTCGATGAAGTTCGCCAGCGAATCCGGATCGCTCAGCAGGTTCTGGTCGAGGTCCGAGAACAGTGCCCGGTCGTGATACAGCGATGGACGGCCCGGTGGCGGAACCCGCTGGATCGGTACCGTCCGTGCGACAATCGGGCGCAGCACTTCAAGGTAACGCTCCACGTGGGCCTGCCAGGAATAATGCTGGTTGACGCCCTCGATGCCGTTGCGGGACAGTTTTTGCCAGGCTTTGCTGTCGCTGAGGATTTTCAGCAGGGCCTTTTCGATGGCGGATTTATCCAGCGGGTCGACCAGGTAACCATTGTTGCAATTCCGCGTGATATCGCGGGGCCCGCCGTCTTCGGTCGCCACGATCGGCAGGCCGCTGGCCGCCGCCTCGATCAGGGTCAGGCCGAAGGGTTCAGTCAGCGCCGGATTGATGAAAACCCCGCGGGAACTGGCGGCGAGCCGGTACAGCACCGGAACTTCATCCAGCTGGTGGTGTTTCGGGTAGGCCACCCTGCCATAGAGATCGTACTGATCGATGCCCAGCAGCAGGTCCGTCAGCACCTCCTGGGGACGACTGTCCATTTCACGGATGTCATCGCGGTTGCCCGCGACAATCACCAGGTTGGCAGCCCGTTGCAACGCCTTCGACTCACCGTAGACTTCCAGCAGGGTCGACAGGTTTTTGCGGGCATCCGGGCGTGACAGCGCCAGGATCATGGGCTTGTCAGGGTTTGTCAGGAAGCGCGACAATTCTTTCAGAATCGGTACGTCTTGCTCCGTTCCGTCCGGCGGGTGGAACTTCTCCAGCTCGGTACCCGGCGGAATAACCCGCATATGATCCGGCTGGTAGTGATTGTAGAGCCCGTACTGTTCCTCGATTTCCTGGTGAGTGCTGGTAATCACCAGGTCGGCGGTCCCCAGGACATCCTCTTCAGCGATAATGCGGCGGGTGATGTTGTAGTCCCGTTCGATATCATCCCGCTTCAGACCACTGGCCAGCAGACGCTGGCGCTTGACCCGCCCGAGCGAGTGTCCGGTATGCACCAGGGGAATACCCAGCAGGTTTGACAACCGGACGCCGACATAGCCGGCATCGGCATAGTGGCTGTGGATCACATCCGGTTCCAGATCATGTTCGCGCAGGAAGCTCAGGGCCCTGTCGGCAAACCCGTCGAGGCTGTCCCAGAGTTGTTCCTTGGGGATGTAGCCTTCCTCGCCGCAGTCAATGCGGATGATGCGGGCCTTGTCGCCAAGCGGTTCCTCATAGCGCGCATAATCCGAACTGACCGAGGTATCCAGTACCCGCCGGGTCAACAGGTCGACCCGCGCCACATCATCGCGATCCCCCAGGGCACGAGCCAGCTCCACCACATAGCGACTCTGGCCGCCGGTGTCGGCATCTCTTCCCAGTTCCAGGCGGCTGCCACGTATCAGCCCATGCACGCTGATAAGAACGATATGCAGCCCTTCCTTACCGGAAGAATTTTCCTGTTTAGACGTTGTCATGAGGTAACCGGGGCACATATTAACATTTTTCCTCAGCAAATCAACGCTATATACTCTGCAATCTGAAAGCAGGCAGACACCCCGGCCAACGGCCCGACTTGCGAAAAGCACGGCAAACTGCTATAAAGCGCGCTCTTTTTTGCAACGTCCAAGTCGTAAATACAGGAATTCCAGCAATGTCCAGAGTCTGCCAGGTTACGGGGAAGCGCCCACAAAGCGGCAACAATGTCTCCCATGCCCACAACAAAACCCGCCGTCGTTTTCTGCCCAACCTGCATGTGCACCGCTTCTGGGTCGAAGCCGAGAAACGCTGGGTCAAGCTGCGCGTATCAACCAAGGGCATGCGCATTATCGACAAGGTTGGCATCGATACCGTGCTAACGGATATGCGCGCCCGCGGCGAGAAGGTCTGAGGAAAAATATCATGC
>JASFOC010000180.1:0-5707 GCA_050116715.1 Gammaproteobacteria bacterium | reverse complement strand
CAACGGGCGGCCATCCTGGTCGGCTCGGTCCAGCATCAGGCGGGTGATTTCCTGTTCGTTCAGGCCTTCCGGCACACCGGACAATTTTCCTGTCAGCAGCAGGCCGGGGGGGATTTCATCAAACAGGGCTTCTATGTTCGGGGCGCCGATGGTCGCCAGCATTTCGCTGACGTCGGTATTCGAGTGAGGGATAAAAGGCATGGCGGTTCCGGCTCAGAGGGTCTGTTCTGGATGTGACGGGAGTTCAGTGTGACTCCGAGTCAAGAAATGCCTGGTAGGCATCGGCATCCAGCAGGGCATCAAGTTCGGCGGCATCGCCGGGCTGCATCCGGAACAGCCAGCCTTCACCGTAGGCATCCTGGTTCACCGTTTCCGGCGCATCGGCCAGGGCTTCGTTCACCTCGACGATTTCACCGGAAACGGGCGCGTACACATCCGAGGCAGCCTTGACCGACTCGACCACCGCGCAGCCTTCCTCGGCGGTAACTGTCTGGCCGACTTCCGGCACCTCGATGAACACCATGTCGCCGAGCTGGTCCTGTGCACTGTCGGAAATACCGACCGTCACGGTACCGTCTTCATTGACGCGCACCCACTCGTGGGTTTTGGAATATTTCAGGTCAACGGGAATATTGCTCATGATTTCCTCGCAGGTTCAGTCATTGGGATTGCTGTGGCAACCATCGTTCAAAGTTCAATCTGTGCCTTGCCGTTGCGGGCAAACGGCGGCTTCACCACACGGGCCTGCAGCAACTTGCCACGCACCTCCACCTGGCAGGTGTCACCGGTTGCCTGCGGCACCCGCGCAAAGGCAATCGCGCGCTGCAGGGTCGGCGAAAAGCTGCCGCTGGTGATTTCGCCTTCACCGGCACCGTCTGCAATCACCTTCTGGTGATTGCGCAGCACGCCCCTGTCTTCCAGCAGCAGGCCGACCAGCTTGCGCGCAACGCCGGCGCTGCGCTGCTGTTCCAGCGCCGTACGACCGATGAAATCGCGCTCCGCGGGTTCCCAGGCAATCGTCCAGCCCAGAGCCGCTTCCAGCGGACTCACCGTTTCATCCATGTCCGAGCCGTACAGGTTCATACCGGCTTCCAGGCGCAGGGTATCACGCGCTCCCAGTCCCGTGGGCTGCACGCCGGCAGCACGCAGCCGCCGCCAGAACTCCGGCGCATCCGCAGCAGGCAGCACGATTTCGAACCCGTCTTCGCCGGTATAGCCGGTGCGGGCGATAAACCAGTCGCCGGCAAACACGCCTACGAAAGGCTTCAGTGCCGCGGCTGCCGCGCGCACCGGTTCGTCCAGCAGGGCCAGCGTTTTCTCGCGCGCGTTCGGTCCCTGTACCGCGATCATGGCCATTTCCGGGCGCTCGGTCACCGTTACCGCGAAGGGCCCGGCCTGCTGCTGCAGCCAGGCCAGGTCCTTGTCGTGCGTACCGGCATTTACCACCATGCGGAAAAAATCGTCCCGCAGGAAATACACGATCAGGTCGTCTATGACACCACCCTTGTCATTCAGCATGCAGCTGTACAACGCCTTGCCGGGTTCCTTGAGGCGGTCGACATTGTTTGCCAGCAGGTAGCGCAGGAACTCGCGCGTGCGCTCGCCGGTCAGGTCGACCACTGTCATGTGCGACACATCGAACATGCCGGCGTCATTGCGCACCTGGTTGTGCTCCTCGATCTGGGAACCGTAATTGATCGGCATGTCCCAGCCGGCGAAATCCACCAGCTTGCCGCCTGCAGCGACGTGTTCGTCATAAAGTGGTGTCTTGTTACCCATAATCATCCGTTTTTCTGTCTGTGTTCACTCAATCAGTGCAATTATTCTTACCGCAGGTGCACCTTGCAGGCGCGAATCGCGGCTACAAGCCGTTTATGCCCTTCAGGGTGCTCCTACAGTATTGTTCCGAACCTCACACGGGGTGAAATCCGGAACCAGCAGGACAATTCCATTCAATTTTGGAAAACGTGCCCTGCGTTTATATGCCTCCCTGCAGGCGCATCGCTCACGCGCATGGCCCAGGCCAGCCTCTCGACCGCTCTGCGGTCTCACCTTCTCCTTGCGCTCCGCGATGTACCCACTTCCCTGTGGGCGCATCGCTCACGCGCATGGCCCAGGCCAGCCTCTCGACCGCTCTGCGGTCTCACCTTCTCCTGCGCTCCGCGATGTACCCACTTCCCTGTGGGCAAAAAAATAGGGCGGCGGTCCTGTAACTGACCGCCGCCCCTCTGTCCGGTAACCTGAGAGAGTTGGTCCGTCGGCCCTGTGCGGGCGCCGGCCTATCCCCTTCGGTGGACCGCCATACGGTCGCTCTCCAGAGTCAACGTCTGTTGCGGTCCTTTTGCCTGAGCGTTTCCGGGCATGTTGCGCCTTCGGCGGCCCCGGACGTACTTGTCCCCGGCCCTCTCCCGCAGCAGAAACAGGTTGAGGCGCAAATATACTCCTGAGTGCAACCAAGTTCCAGATTCCAGGGTCGACAGCAGCGGGATTCTGCCCCCCGGATGCAGGGGTTATCTCTATATATGGATTCACTGCTCTCCCATAAAGATTCTATGACGAATTGATAAGTCGTTCATTGAACTGAGGTCTGCAACGTGTTGATGAATTCGGGACATGCACACGGTTTGAGTGCTGTGTCCCTTCTCCCACCGGGATAAGGACAGGCTGATGGGATGGAAAACAGGCAGTTGGCCGGATCTGGTCCCCTCACCCCAACCCTCTCCGGAGGGAGAGGGTGCTTATGGGACAGCAGTGATATAGAGGAACTTTTGCTTGCTGTATTTCACAGACATCGACGGAATATCCGCGGTCACGCGGGCGCAAATCTGCAGATCCGGCAAAAGCACGCAGCAGATTCGTCCGCAGGGTGAGCGAAGCGAATAAAGGCGGAAGGAACCGTCCCCATCCCCGGATTCCGTTTTACTCCATCCCGGCTACCAGGCTCTTCACTCTTCACTCTTCACTCTTCACTCTTCACTTTTCACCTTCCACCTTTCACTTTTCACCTTTCACTTTTCACTTCTCACCTTTCACTTCTCACTTCTCACTTCTCACTTCTCAGAATCACCCCGGAGCGACGGCAATCCGGAGCGGACTCAGTCCGCCGAGACCGGCGGACGCGCAAGTTCCGGCACTTCCCCGCTCAGGCCCATGGCATGACGCATCAGCAGGTGACGCACCACAGCGGTGCGATTGACCATACCCAGCCCCATGACGCGCGCGGTCTGCAACGGGGTGCTGGCATTGCTGAACAGGGCGTTGATGCCGTCCATGGCCGACATCATCAGCGAGTTGTCTCCACGGCGCCAGCGCTCGAAGCGGCGCAGGCAGCGCAATGAGCCGAAGTCCCGGCCATGCGCACGCGCTTCCAGCACAACCTGCGCCAGGGTCGCCGCATCCAGCAAACCGAGGTTGACACCCTGCCCGGCCAGCGGGTGGATGGCATGCGCGGCATCGCCGATGAGCGCGGCACGGGCTGTGACGTAATGTTCTGCGTGCCTGCGCATCAGGGGCCACGCCTCGCGCTCGCCCGAGTCGGTGATTTTCCCCAGGCGGAAATCAAATGCGGCTGCCAGCTCGGCATGAAAGGTTTCCTTGTCCAGCGTCAGCAGTCGCTCGACCTCGGCCGTCGGCCGGGTCCAGACAATGGAGCACCAGTGCGCTTCCAGCGGCAGAAATGCCAGTGGCCCGCCCGGGAGGAAGCGCTGCCACGCCGTGTGCCGGTGCGGTTCGGCGGTGCGCACCAGTGCCACCAGGCTGCTTTGCCGGTAATCATGCTCCCGCGTCCTGATACCCAGCGCAGCGCGCACCCGCGAGTGCACCCCGTCAGCCGCGACCACCAGTCGTGCATGCAAGGCAAGGTCGTCTTCCAGCTCGACAACAGCCTCGTCCGCTGCAATATGAATTTCCCGGAAGCGCGCGGGGCGCAACAGGGTGACACGGCTGACTGATCCCAGCCTGTTCATCAGCGCCGCCAGAATGATGCGCGGCTCGATGATGTGCCCGAGGTACGGTTCGCCCAACTCGGCGCAGTCGAAGTGCAGCGCACTGCCACCGCCAGCATCCCAGACCTCCATGTCGGTGAATGCGAACACGTCTTCGCGCGGCATGGCATCCCAGGCCTGCAGTGATCTCAGGATCTGTTCCGAGGCGCGGGTGACTGCAAACACCCGCGGGTCACGGCCAGGCTTTGCTTCGCTGGATGCGGCGCTGCGCGCCTCGACCAGCGCGACATCGAGCCCTGCCTCGCCCAGCGCACAGGCCGCCGTGGCACCCACAATGCCGCCACCGATGACGATAACATCGAAGCATTCCGTCACAGCGGCAGCCCTCGCGCCAGCCGCGGCAGGCGGGTGGCGCGTCCCATGGTCATGCGCGTCAGCAGGCGCTTGGCCGGTGGCAGGAGATCAAAAGCCAGCAAGCCGGCACCGCGGATCAGACCCAGCGCCGGCAACGACAGGGAAAACAGCCGTGCGAGACCATCGGTGAAGACCGTGACGTTGCGGTGGTCATGCCGGCGCCACCTTGCGTAACGCTCCAGTACCGCGAGCGCGCCAGGGTCCTCGCCGTTGCGCACGGCGTCAACCAGCACCTCCGCCAGCACCGCAACATCCCTGGCACCGAGGTTGAATCCCTGCCCGGCAATCGGATGCAGGGTATGCACGGCATTGCCGATCAGTGCCACCCTTTCCTGCACCGACTCTTTTGCATGCAGCAGCCGCAGCGGCCAGGCCTGCCGCCGGCCGACATGCTGCAGGCGCCCGAGGCGCTGTCCAAAGCGTTCCTGCAACTGCGCCAGGAAGTCTGCGTTCGACAACTGCATGACGGCATCGACCTGGTCCGAGGCCACGGTCCAGACGACCGCGCAGCGCTGCTCCGTCATCGGTAACAGTGCGAGCGGACCGCTGTCGGTGAAGCGCTCGTAGGCGATATTGCGATGCGGTAACTGCGGCGTGATGTTGGTGACGATGGCGGACTGTCCGTAATCGCGTTCCAGGCTGGTGATACCGAAATGCTTGCGCACGAAGGAATCGGCACCGTCCGCCGCGACCAGCAGGCGACCGTGCAGCGTGAAGTGTGCCTTGTCCTCCCTGACCTGCACGCGGACATCGGCAGCGGATCGTTCCACGCCGGTCACTTGCGCCGGGCAAAAACGTTCAACATCCGTCGCCCCGGCAAGCGCGGTTTGCAGCACCTGGCCGATGGACCGTGCCGGCACGACATAGCCGATCGCCGGCAAGCCCTCGTCTGCACGGTCCATGCGCGCCGCACCGAAATGACCGCGGTCGGACACGTGGATCTGGTGGATAGGCGTGGCATCCCCGAGCAGTGGCTGCCACAGGCCCAGGCCATCGAGTATCCTGCTTGTCCCGTAGGCAAGTGCGATGGCGCGGTCATCGTAACCGGGCCCGGCGCGCGTCGTCGGCGCAATGTCCTCGATCACGGCAATGCGCATGCCCTGCCCGGACAGGGCGCAGGCCAGGCTGGCACCGACCATGCCGCCTCCGATAATGATTACATCATGCGGTTCCATTGCCCCCTCACTCTCCCCCGTTACCTGTCATCAGTGCCTCGATGTCGGCGACGCTTTTCGGCGCTGCATGGCTCAACACCTCCGGCTCGCCGCGCGTCACCAGCACGTCATCCTCGATCCGGATACCGATATTCCACCATTTCTTCGCCACGCCGCGACTGCCTTCGGGAATAT
>JASFOC010000179.1:0-5717 GCA_050116715.1 Gammaproteobacteria bacterium | reverse complement strand
CCGATGCGGTCCAGTTGTTCGCAGATCGGCAGCATGTCTTCGGTGCGCATGCGCGTTGCAATCAGTGACTGGTGTGCATCTCGCAGGATGACATCGGTGATGTTTACTTTCGACATGGTTGACTCGCTTGGTGGCTGTATTTACATGCCCAGGTGTGCTGACAATGCGGCAGTGATGACGGCTGTCAGCTCCCGGGTTGGCCGACTGGTCTTGTAGTCTGTGAGCTCGGGATGCTTTTCAACGAAGCTGGTATCAAATGTTCCGGCGCGAAATTCAGGCACTTTCAGTATTTCCAGGTAATAGGGAATCGTGGTCTTGACACCATAGACACCGGTGTCCTGCAGTGCGCGACTGGCGCGATTGAGCAGTTCCTCCCAGGTCAGTGCCCAGACGGTCAGTTTGGCGCACATGGAATCGTAATAGGGTGGAATCTGGTAGCCCGAATAAATGGCGGCATCGGTCCGCACTCCGGGTCCGCCGGGGGCGAAATAACGTGTGATGCGCCCATAGCTTGGCAGGAAATCATTCTTCGGGTCTTCTGCATTAATACGCAGTTCCATGGCGTAGCCACGGCGCTGTATCTCCGCCTGCCGGTAGGACAGCGGCTGACCATCGGCAATACGGAATTGTTCCTGAACGATGTCGATACCGGTGATGGTCTCGGTGATGGTGTGCTCCACCTGCAGCCGGGTGTTCATTTCCATGAAATAGAATTGCCCGTCCCGGTCCTGCAGAAACTCGACAGTGCCTGCATTCTGGTAGCCTACAGCCAGTGCGGCGCGCACTGCGGTTTCGCCCAGCCACTGGCGCTGCGCCTCATCCAGCTGTGGCGAGGGTGCGATTTCGATCAGCTTCTGGTGGCGGCGCTGGATGGAACAGTCGCGCTCGTACAGGTGAATCGCGTTGCCGTGACTGTCGGCGAGGATCTGTACCTCGATATGGCGCGGCTGGTCGATGCATTTTTCCATGAAGACGTCCGCGCTGCCAAAGGCCTTGGTGGCCTCGGAAAGCACGCGGTCATAGCTTTTTATGAGGTCAGCGCGTGAATTGCAGCGGCGAATGCCGCGCCCGCCGCCGCCGGATGTTGCCTTGAGCATTACCGGGTAGCCGATGCTGTCCGCCAGTTCCAGCGCGGCGTCCAGGCTGTCGAGGTTGCCGTCGCTGCCGGGAGTCACCGGGATATCAGCGGCCTGCATGGCCTCGCGTGCGGCGACCTTGTCGCCCATCATGTGGATGACCTTCGCGGACGGACCGATAAAGCGCACATGGCGTGACTCGCAGATTTCGGCCAGCAACGGATTTTCTGAAAGAAAGCCATAGCCCGGGTGCAGGGCATCGCAGCCGGTCGCAACCGCGAGATTAACGATGCGATGGGCATTCAGATAACCCGCGACTGACTCCGGGCCGATATTGTAGGCTTCGTCCGCCTTCTTGACGTGCAGCGCATGCCGGTCCGCGTCGGCGTAGACGGCCACTGAAGTGATGCCGGCTTCGGCGCAGGCGCGAATGATGCGGACGGCGATTTCGCCGCGGTTGGCTATCAGGATTTTCTTGATCAAGCTGCTGTCCGTTTGTGCGGGGTCGTTTGATCCGGGCGTGACATCGTCGGAATTGCTACCTAATTACGTAATTTATGCGCCCCTGTCAATCTTTCAGCATGGTTCGTGGGCCATCCGCAGGGTATCGAAACCTGTCGATTTATAAGGGGATATCTTTTGACAGAGGCGGGGTCAGTAGCTAGTATACGCCGGTTATGACGAAGCATTTGCCAGATCGCCTGGACCTGCTTGCGGCTGCCGAGGCGGGGCGTGAATTGCGTGGCCGGATTGCGCTGGCCAGTCTGGCGCGGGTAGCACCGCTGCTGGCATCGCCGGCAGGCGATCTGCAGGTTGTGATGCGTCTGGGCAAGGACCCGGACGGGACGTATCGCCTGTCCGGAAGTATCCGCGGGAATGTCGTTCTCGAGTGTCAGCGCTGTCTGGAAGAACTTACCCGGACGCTTGACATAGAATTCCGTCTCGGCCTGGTTCGCAGCCAGGAAGCTGCGGCAAGGCTGGCACAGGGTTACGAACCGTTGCTTGTAACGGCAGAGCCAGCGAGCATCGCGGACATCGTCTCGGACGAAATCCTGCTGGCGCTGCCTTTCGCACCCGTTCACGAGGATATGAACGAGTGCCATGGATTGTATGAGAATTATCAGCCGCCAGCGGAAGCGCAGCGGGAAAACCCGTTTGCCGTGCTGGCGGGATTGAAACAGAAACAGTAGCAGAGGAGTATCTAGATGGCCGTTCAACAAAACCGCAAGACACCATCCAAGCGTGGCATGCGTCGTTCACATGACAGTCTTTCAGCCAGCGCACTTTCGATTGAGCCCACTACCGGCGAGACCCACCGTCGCCACCATGTGAGCGCAGATGGTTTCTACAAGGGCCGCAAGGTCATCCACAAAGATCTGGACTAGCTGCTGTTCATTTCCGGCACACGGGCGGGGAGGATGTACGACGGTAGACCCGCCGCGCTGATACGCATCACTGTGGGCCGCCTGCCGGCAGGCAGCCTTGCGGGTCATCATGGCAAGTGACATAACAATTGCACTGGATGCAATGGGGGGTGATTTCGGCCCCGATATTGTACTTCCTGCCGCACTGCAGGCGGCAGCCGCATATCCTGATGTCAATTTCATCCTGATCGGTGACGAGGCGGTGCTGAGCGCGACGGCGAAAAAGGCAGCCATGGCTGACAATCCGCGGGTGCGGATACAGCACGCCAGCCAGAAGGTTGAAATGGATGAATTGCCTTCGAATGCCCTGCGCAACAAGAAGGATTCCTCCATGCGTGTTGCGCTGGATCTGGTCAAGGCAGGTGTGGCTGATGCCTGCGTCAGTGCCGGTAATACCGGGGCACTGATGGCAACTTCGCGGTTTGTTCTGAAGATGCTGCCAGGCATAGACCGCCCGGCAATCTGTACCTCGCTGCCAACCGCCTCTTCCCATACCTGGATGCTTGACCTGGGTGCAAACGTGGACTGTGATGCGAAGCACCTGTTCCAGTTCGCCTTGATGGGCTCGGTGCTCGCGACCGCGGTTGACGGTAATGCCAACCCGTCCGTCGGCCTGCTGAATGTTGGTGAAGAGGAAATCAAGGGCAACGATGCGGTGAAGCGCGCAGCGCAGCTGCTGGCAGAAGGCCCACTGAACTATGCCGGTTTTGCCGAGGGTGACGATATTTACATGGGCAATTTCGATGTCATCGTCTGCGATGGTTTTGTCGGCAATATTGCACTCAAGACCAGCGAGGGTGTTGCCAGGATGATCGCGACGTTCATCAAGCAGGAATTCAGGCGCAGTCTGCTGACAAAACTTGCAGCTGTGATCGCCATGCCGGTACTGAAGGCATTCCGGAGCAGGATCGATCCGCGACTTTACAATGGTGCAAGCCTGCTGGGTTTGCGCGGCATCGTGATCAAGAGTCACGGCGGGGCTGATGCGCTTGCCTTTGCCAACGCCATCAAGGTAGCCATCCTTGAAGTCCGCGAGTCGGTGCCGGAACGGATAACGGCGCGCTTGCAGTCCTACCAGGAACAAAGGCAGGCAATATGAAATATTCACGCATCACCGGTACGGGCGGTTATCTTCCGGAAAAAGTCCTGACCAACCATGACCTGGAAAAGATCATGGATACCACGGACGAATGGATTCGTGACCGCACCGGAATCTACGAACGCCACATAGCCGCCGGTGATGAAACCACCTGTGACCTGGCGGAAATCGCGGCAACCCACGCCATGGAGGCCGCCGGCAAGACGCCGCGCCAGGTCGACCTGATTATCGTTGCGACCACGACTCCGGATCGTATTTTCCCCAGCACCGCCTGCCTGTTGCAGCAGCGCCTTGATGTGCACGGCACCGCCGCATTCGATGTGCAGGCCGTGTGCACCGGGTTTGTCTATGCACTGGGTATCGCCGACAACTTCATCAAGTGCGGCGCAGCCAGATGCGCCCTGGTGGTCGGTGCCGAGACGCTGTCACGCATCGTGGACTGGAACGACCGTGGGACCAGCATCCTGTTCGGCGACGGGGCAGGGGCCGTCATCCTGGAGGCCAGCGATGAACCGGGAATACTCTCCACGCACCTGCATGCCGACGGCAGCTATGAACATTTGCTGACGGTGCCGGCCGGCATTTCCTCGGGCTATGAAAACCTGCAGGCCGGCAAGGCCTATATCCAGATGCAGGGTAACGAAGTGTTCAAGATGGCCGTGAACACGCTGGGTCGCATCGTTGATGAAACCCTGGCTGCCAACAAACTGGAGAAGTCCGATGTTGACTGGCTGATACCGCACCAGGCCAATATCCGCATTATCCAGGCCACCGCGAAAAAACTGCGCATGTCCATGGACCAGGTCGTGGTGACTGTCGACAAGCATGGCAACACCTCGGCTGCATCGGTGCCGCTGGCGCTTGATGCCGCGGTGCGCGACGGCCGCATCAAGCGTGGCGAGACGCTGCTGCTGGAAGCCTTCGGCGGCGGTTTTACCTGGGGTTCAGCCCTGATCAAATACTGACAACGCCGGCTGCCGCAGCCGCGCAGTGGCAAGCAATTTTCAAACGGGTAGCGATGAATACAGAAGCTGAAGACAGTTCCACGCTTGCCGTGGTTTTTCCGGGCCAGGGATCACAGGCCGTCGGCATGCTGTCCGATCTCGCCGGCACCAGTCGGCAGGTCGCTGACACCTTCGCGCAGGCCAGCGAGGTGCTGGGCTATGATCTGTGGCAACTGGTACAGGACGGACCTGCTGAAGAACTCAATCAGACATCCAGTACCCAGCCCGCGATGCTGGCGGCGGGTGTAGCTGTATGGCGTGCCTGGCAGGCACGGGGTGGCGCGCAACCGGCCGTGATGGCGGGCCACAGTCTGGGGGAATATACCGCGCTGGTTTGCGCCGGTGCGTTGCAGTTCAGTGATGCTGTTGCCCTGGTTGCGGAGCGTGGCCGCTGCATGCAGTCCGCAGTGCCGGAAGGCACAGGGGCAATGGCGGCTATCCTCGGGCTGGATGATGCCGCGGTGGCCGGTGTCTGCGAGACGGCGGCGCAGGGTGAGGTGGTATCGCCGGTGAACTACAATTCTCCCGGGCAGGTGGTTATAGCCGGTCATGCGGCGGCGGTGGAACGGGCAACGCTGCTCGCGAAGGAGGCCGGTGCGAAACGTGCCGTGCTGTTGCCGGTGAGTGTTCCCTCGCACTGCTCGCTGATGAGATCCGCAGCAACGGAATTCGCGGACCGTCTGGCGCAAGTGGAGATCAGTTCACCACATACGCCGGTGATACAGAATGTCGATGCACTTGCGCATACCGACCCGGCAGGCATTCGTGAAAACCTGGGCATGCAGCTGTATAGTCCGGTGCAGTGGGTCAGGTCTGTGCAGGCCATGGGCGCGCAGGGGATTACCCGGATCATCGAGGCCGGTCCCGGGAAGGTGCTGACAGGTCTCTGCAAACGCATCGATAAATCGATAGACGCTGTGGCGGTGCACGATACGGCATCGCTGGCTGGCGCCTTGTCCGAATCATGACTTGTCTAATACGGTAAAACCATTATGTCTCTGGGTAAGCAAACAGCATTGGTCACCGGTGCCAGCCGCGGTATCGGCAAGGGAATCCTCGAGGAACTCGCTGCCCGTGGTGCCACGGTTGTCGGCACGGCAACATCGGCAGCGGG
>JASFOC010000178.1:0-5720 GCA_050116715.1 Gammaproteobacteria bacterium | reverse complement strand
AGTGGCATGGGTACCGCATATGCCGTGGGTTCCTCAGGCATCGGCGACGCCAGCACGGTCTTTTTCAACCCGGCCGGCATGTCGCGCCTGTCGGGAACACACCTCAACGGCGGCCTGCAGGTCGTTTACTCGCAGGTCGATTTCAAAGGCAACGCTGAATACAGCCCTATCACAGGGGGCCTGGCCGGAACCGGGATTGACGGTAAACAGAAAACCGATACAGATCTTCTGGCGGGGGTGCCAAGTGGCTACATTTCCCACCAGTACAGTGACCGGGTCTGGTTCGGCCTCGGGGTGAATGCACCTTTCGGACTGAAAACAGACTATGACAACGACTGGGTCGGCCGCTACCATGCCATCAAGTCGGAGCTGTACACCTACAATTTCAATCCCTCCATCGCATTCAAGTTCAACAAGTATGCCACCATCGGATTCGGGATCAGCGCCCTGTATGCCGATGGCGAACTGACCAATGCCGTTGATGTTGGTCTGCTGTCTGCCTTGGACCCGGATGACGAGCTACCAACGCCGGGGGACTGGATACCGGGCTCAAGCACCTATGACAGCAAGGTCAAGCTGACAGGTAATGACTGGGGTTACGGATTCAATGGCGGACTATTGCTGGAACCGACGGAAAATACCCGTTTCGGCTTTCATTATCGTTCCAAGATCGACCTGACACTCGATGGGGATGCAAAGGCTTCGGGCCCCCTGGTAAACAGCAAGCAGGATGCCAAGCTGGATGTCACACTGCCGGACAGTCTGTCGGTGAGCGGCTACCATGCATTCAATAGCCAGTGGGCCATGATGGCGGACATCACCTGGACCCAGTGGAGCCGCCTCAAGTCACTGAAAACCAAGATCGAGGATGGTTCACAAAGCGTCGCGATATGGGACTACGACGACAGCACACGCTATGCCCTCGGCGTCGAGTACCGGCGCGACCAGACCTGGACCTTCCGCAGCGGCGTCGCACTGGACGAGACCCCGGTTCCCGATGACAGCCTGCGCAGCCCGCGCGTCCCGGACGAGGATCGCATCTGGCTGAGCTTCGGTGCCACCTATCGCTACTCACCGGATCTCACCTTCGACTTCGGCTATGCGCACCTGTTCGTGAATGACCCAAAGCTGGACAGCGTCTCTGACAACTATGATCCTGCTATCGCACCAACAGGATTCCATGATCTCTCGGGCGATTATGATGCCTCTGTGGATATCATCGGTGTCGCGGTGAACTGGAAGTTCAAGTAGCACCCCTGTTGGTTACTGCCTTCCTGCAGGCAAAAAAAACCCCGGTTTCACACCGGGGTTTTTTATTTGCTGTCCTGCAGCTGCGTAGCGGCCTGTCAGCCCTTGCGCATCAGGAACATGAACTTGCCACCTTCTTCTGTGGACGACATCAGTTCATTACCGGTTTGCTTGGCAAACGCCTCGAAGTCCTTCACTGATCCCGGGTCAGTAGCAATGATGCGCAGCACCTTGCCAGTCTCCATCCCGTTCAGCGCCTTCTTGGCACGCAGAATCGGCAGGGGGCAGTTCAGGCCTGTGGCATCCAGTTCATCATCATAATCCGCCATTGCGACACTCCTTTTAGTATAGTTAACGACTAATTCAGACCCGACGGCGCGGATCATGGATATTCGTATCAAAATGAGGTGGAAACGTTATGACAACCCGCCCCGGAAGGCAAGCCCCCATTGGGGAAAGAATCCTGAAATCAGGCGCCGATCTGAACTTAAATGACAAGAACCTGTCACACTTCACGCGCACGGCCATGCAAATCATACTTCCACCCATGAACAGACTGCCCGGACTGCTATTGAGCCTGCTGCTGGCCCTGCACACGACAACCGCACTGCCCCAGTCCACTTTCGACCAGCTCCCCGATCTTGGCGATTCCTCTGGCCAGGTCATCTCCCCGCAGCAGGATATCGCGCTGGGCAAGGCCTTCATGCGCCAGGTTCGCCAGTCAGGGCTGATCCTGGATGACCAGGAGGTCAACAGCTACCTGGAAGCGCTGGGCAGCAAGCTTGCCTCACACAGTGAAAATCCGGGGCACAGCTTCACCTTCTTCCTGGTGGACGATTCGACCATTAACGCATTCGCCGGACCCGGTGGTTACATCGGCGTCAATGTCGGGCTGTTCGTCGCGGCGGAATCGGAAAGCGAACTGGCCGGCGTAATGGCACACGAAATCGCCCACGTGACGCAGCGCCATCTGGCACGCCGCTTTGACGCGGCCGACAAGATGAGCCTGCCGACCACTGCCGCTATCCTGGCTGCCATCCTGATTGGCGCCACGACAGATGGCTCTGCCGGCGCCGCAGCCCTGACAGCCGCATCCGCCGCGAGCATGCAATACCAGATCAACTTCACCCGTGCGAATGAATATGAAGCTGACCGTGTCGGCATCCAGACACTGGCCGATGCAGGATTCGATCCCTATGGCATGCCGCAGTTTTTTGAACGCCTGCAGAAAAATTCCAAGCTCTATGGCACGCGCCCGCCGGAATTTCTCAGCACCCACCCGGTCACCACCAACCGTATCGCCGAAGCCACTTCGCGCGCGGAAACCTACCCGCGGAAACCGGATTACACCAGCCTGGATTTTCTGCTGCTGCGCGCCAAGCTGCGGGTCAGGAGTTACAAGGACCCCAAGCAGGTCCTCTCCGACTTCCAGCGTTACCAGGGGGAGTCAGGCGGCGACACCCCCGCCGAAAAATATGAATTCGCGCTGCTGCTGGCGGCCAATGACAGGTACGCGCAGGCCGAAACAGTCATGCAAAAGCTGCAAAAAGCCGACCCCGACCGCATCACTTACCGGCTGGCGCTGGCCGACATCCTGCGCGGCGGCAATCAACCGGACAAGGCTATCGGCGTCTACAAGGATGCCCTGGCACTGTACCCTGACAATATGGCCATTGCCCTGCCCTATGCCACCACCCTGATGGACCTCGGCCGTGAAGAAGATGCCTTTCAACTGCTTTCCGACGTCACAACGAGCCACCGCGAGAACGCAAAGGCATACAAGCTGCTCGCACAGGCCGCGGGAGCAACCGGGCACCAGGTGCAAACCCATACCGCGATGTCACAGTATTACTTCCTGAACGGATTCACCAACCAGGCAGTCGAACAGCTTAAACTCGCAGCCAAACAACCCGGGCTGAGCGACTACCTTGCTGCCCGTATCCAGGCACGAATCACCGATCTGGAAGCCTTGCTGGAAGCGGAGAAATTAGAATAACCACAAATACTAAATTATAAAAAACAATAACTTGACACCATAATAAAAGCGGTGCTAGTTTTCCCTTAAACAAATACAAATAAATACTATTTGCAGTCAACTATTACTACGTATTGTAGTCAAATGCAGCAACAACCTATATAAAACCAACAGGAGTTTAATCAATGAAGATACGTCTTCCTGGAAAGCTACTGACAACCGCACTGCTTTCGCTGTGGCTGGTCAATGGCTGTGCGGACCAGTCCGTGAAGAATTCTGCTTCGAAGGCCAGTCCGGAAGCCATGTCGGCAATCACCAATGCCAGCGATGCCATCGAGACAGCAAAAGAAAACAACTGGATATGGAGAGACACTGAAGATTTCCTGAAACAGGCCCGGGAAGCTGCAGACAAGGGCGACAATCAAACGGCCATCATGCTTGCCGAGAAAGCACGCTTCCAGGCCGAAGCCGCCGTTATCCAGTACAACCATGAAAAAAGCACCTACCGCGGACTCTGACAGGCGCGGCAAGCATCCGCAACTTTCAGCATCCATAACAGCACTCAATATTTAGGAGAACAGACAATGCGGCAGAGCGTGATGAAAATCCTGACATCTGCATTTTCACTTGCTGCTGTACTCGGAGCACTGGTATTTACCTCGCTCCAGGCTGCAGCGGCAGATGAAGCAGGCTCGGTTATCGAAAAGGGGAAAGCCGTTGCATTTGACCGCAAGCTTGGCAACTGCCTTGCCTGCCATGTCATTGAAGACGGTACCCTACCCGGCAATATCGGCCCCCCGCTGATTGTCATGAAACAGCGCTATCCGGACAAGGACAAGCTGCGTGACCAGATCTGGGATGCCACGGTTGCCAACCCGAACAGCATCATGATTCCGTTCGGGCGTCACCGGGTACTGACCGAAGAGCAGATCGATCAGGTTACCGAATACATCTATACACTTTGAAAAAACGAACACGCAATAAACCCATTTCTCAGGAGAAGCACTCGTGACAAGTATCAAACGCAGAATATTTCTGAAAGGTTCTCTCGCAACCAGCGCTGTTGGTATGGCCGTCAGCACCGGACTGCTTACCCCGCGCATGTCATTCGCCGCCTGGTCGAAGGCGGCATTTGATGCCACCGATGTCAACGGCGCACTGTCTGCCCTTTTCGGCTCTTCCAACCTCGAGGGTAGCGACAAGATCAAGATCAAGGCCCCGGATATCGCCGAGAACGGCTCCGTGGTACCGGTATCCGTCAGCACAGACCTCGGTGACGTCGCATCGATCAGCATCATTGCCGAGAAAAACGCCAACCCCCTGGCGGCGAGCTTCGACCTCGGACCCGGGACAGAAGGCTATGTCTCAACCCGGATCAAGATGGGCAAGACAGCCAACGTGACTGCTGTTGTGAAAGCCGGCGACAAGCTCTACAGCACCAGCAAGGAAGTCAAGGTTACGATTGGCGGCTGCGGCGGCTAATCGCACGATCCTGACAAGAACTTAATTCGACACCAAGCGTACCAAGAGGAATAACCATGGCAAGCATCAAAATGCGCGCAAATATTGACGGCGACGTAACCACCATCAAGGCACTGATCAGCCACCCGATGGAAACCGGCATGAGCAAGGATCCCAAGACCGGAGAAAAGATCCCGGCCCACTTCATCCAGGAAGTTGTTTGTGAACACAAGGGCGACAAGGTCCTGGTCGCCAACTGGGGTCCTGCCATCTCCAAGAACCCCTACCTGTCGTTCCGTTTCACCGGGGCTGCAGCGGGCGACACAGTGAAGCTCAGCTGGGTCGACAACAAGGGAGAGAAGGACTCTGCCGAAACCACCATTAAATAAGACACAAAGCGGGCACTGGTCTGTTTTTGTCTTCAATAATCGTAGGGGAGTCACTTCAATGAAAAAGCTTCTGACAGCAACCCTGGTGCTCGGCCTGCTCGGTACCTTCATGGGTCCGGCCCTGGCTACACCACAGGAAGACCTGGAGAAATTCAGGGCATACTTTGAAAAGCGTTTCCCGAAAACGCCTTTCTATGACTTCATCAACGGCGTTTACTCCATCGATCCAGCCTCCCGCGAACAGTGGGAGGAAATCGAGGAATTCCCGCCGTATGAACTGAATGTGGAAAAGGGCAAGGAATTGTTCACCACGCCGTTCAAGAACGGCAAGACCTATGCCAGCTGTTTTGACCATGACGGCGAAGGCATCGCCAACCGCTACCCGTTCTTTGATGCTGGTTCCGGCAAGATCATCACGCTGGAAGCTGCCATCAATGCCTGCCGCAGAGCCAATGGCGAGGAGCCACTGCCATATAAAAAGGGAGACATAGCCGATATTTCCGCGTACATGCACTACACCTCGCGCGGCAATATCATCAACGTCATCATTCCTGACGATCCCCGGGCACTGGATATCTACGAACAGGGCAAGCAGTTCTTCTATGCCAAGCGGGGACAGCTCAACATGTCCTGCGCGGATTGCCATG
>JASFOC010000177.1:0-5722 GCA_050116715.1 Gammaproteobacteria bacterium | reverse complement strand
GCGCACTGCACCGCCTGTGCTGGCATGACAGCAGCAAGTGCTGCAATTTCCTTGCGGGTTTCCTGGTAGCCGGGCTCATCCGGCGCCAGGGCGACTGCGCAGGCTGCTGCCTGTTGTGCCTCGGTGACACAGGCAATTTCCAGCAGCGCATAAGCGAGGTTGTTCCATGCACGCGGGTCAGCAGGAGCCAGCTCGGTTGCCTTGCGAAAGGCTGTTTCTGACTGTCTGAATTGTCCGCCGGTGTACAGACTGTTTCCCCAGGAAAGCCAGCCGGCAGGCAGACCGGGCCAGCGTTCGGTCGCTGCGCGATAGGCGCTGCCGGCGGCCCCGGTCTGGCCAGAGACCTCAAGGTCACGGGCAGCGACCAGGTAGTTTGCCGGCTCGGCACTGGCAGGGATCTCGCCGGCAGGCAGAATGACCTGCGCCCAGTGATCCCCGCGGGCCCAGGTCCTTTCAAATGTACCCAGTGAGGTGCGCCAGCGCCGCGTCGTCCCGGAACGCAACAGGATGTCCCGGGTCGTCAGGTCATAGCCAATTACCACCGCAAAGTGCCATTCCGGCAGCCAGGGCAGACCGAGATTCTGGAACACCAGTACCGGGTTGCCGTGGGCTGTTTCCTCGAGCAGATCGGCAAGTGACGGGCGCAAGGGATAGGCCAGCATACCGTAATCGCGGGCGGCGGCAGCGATTTCCTCGCGCAGGCTGCCCTGCAGTGCGGGAATATAGACACGTCCCACCAGTTCGTCAGGCGTTACCCCGATGCCATGCGCCGTCAGCACGGTGGCAAGCGCAGCGGGGCCGCACTGGTAGCGTTGCTGCGGGAAAAACGGGGTTTGCGCCAGTTCGATCCGGGCCGGCAGGCTGTCTTCGGGTGTCAGGAGCAGTTGTCGTGTCTGCGGCGGGGTCGCACAGCCGGTCAGCAACAACGCGAGCAACAGGCTGCCCGCCATGCGGCGGGCACCTGCTGTCAGTGGCATATGATGCTTATTTGATCGGGTGGACGAACGGGAATATGTCTGTGGCACCAAGGGCATCGGTTATGACGAAGACGATGAAGATGACGAGCAGAATTCCCAGTATACCGCCGCCAGCCTCGAGTTCATCGAACTGCCGGTTGATATTCGCGAGTTCCTGCCCGGTCAGGCTGTTGATGCGCTCACGTGCCATCTCAGGGCTGACGCCCCAGGTCTCGAGCTGTTGCCGGGTGAATTGCTGATCAAGCACTTCCAGAATTTTCGCCCTGTCGAGGGTGATCTGCTGTTCACTGATAATGCGGTCGTTGCCAAGCATTGCGGCCTGTGCCGGCATCAACGGCAGCAAGGCCAGCAGGAATGACAGAAACCAGGCCATGGGTTGTTGCGTGTATCGCATGACGCTATCTCCTTGTGAAAAATGCCAAACTGGCACACGGAAACTGACGGGCCAGACAGTTGTCACAATACCTTTTAAGCAAAAGCAGTTCCAGCGCTGTGGCGGGTCGAGACAAGGAATATTTTCATGTCCGCCAGGCTTTTTGTGACGCGTCGCACAGGCAGGCACGCCGGTCCTGCTGCGGGGTCATGTTGAACTCGGGCATTGAGCACTTCGGGGATTGCCGGGATGCCGGCTGCTTGTGTTCCGGGAAAAGGGGCTCTGGCCGAATCGACCTGCAAGTACTGCCACGACACATTCCGGATTCCGGCACAACGACAGGTTTTTCTGCTGTCACTGCCTGGTTGGCCGGGCCATCAGCCAAGACCTGTATAACCTGCAGCATGTCGGTTGGTTCGGGTCCACTCGAGATGACAGCAGCGTGAACTTTTCGTGATCTTGCGAGTCCCATCGATGGAGCCGGCGGTCCCGCCAGGCCGCTGTTTTGAAACGGATTGGCGGCAGCCGCTGTAACAGCTGAAAGTCTTCTCTTAACTGCCATCATGGTGCGCCAGTAAAGCGGGAGGCCAGGGGTATCGCTGGCTATACTTTTGCAGCCTGTTTCAGGCAGTCGCATGGACGGAAAAACAAGTCGAGGTCAGGACATGATGAAGCATATGGCAGTACCCGTCGGGAACGAGGCAACTACCACGGCACAGGCGGTCTTTGCACAGCTGCGCGAACAGCTTGAGTCCTGCATTATTGGCCAGCAGACACTGGTCGAGCACCTGTTGCTGGCGCTGCTTGCAGATGGCCATCTGCTGGTTGAAGGCGCGCCCGGACTTGCCAAGACCACGGCAATCAAGGAGCTTGCCAGCCGTATCGATGGCGATTTCCACCGCCTCCAGTTTACACCGGACCTGTTGCCCGGCGACCTGACGGGAACCGAGATCTACCGGCCGCAGACCGGTGATTTTGAATTCCAGCGAGGCCCGATCTTTCATAACCTGGTGCTTGCCGATGAAATCAACCGGGCGCCGGCCAAGGTCCAGTCCGCGTTGCTGGAGGCCATGGGTGAGCGCCAGATAACGGTGGGACAGGTTACCTATACCCTGCCGCGGCTGTTCCTGGTCATGGCCACGCAGAACCCGATTGAGCAGGAGGGCACCTACCCGCTGCCCGAGGCCCAGCTGGACCGTTTCCTGATGCATGTCCGCATCGGTTATCCCGATGCCGGCAGTGAACACCGGATCCTCGAACTGGCACGGCGCCAGGCGGCAACGGCGGCGGGCGGGGAGCGCCCAGCCAATGTCGAAGTGCTGCTGACCCAGGCGCAGATTTTCAGTGCACGGCAGGCGGTGCTGTCCCTGCATATGGCGCCAGCCGTGGAAGAATACCTGATCCAGCTGTTGCTGGCCTCGCGTGACCCTGCTCCCTACGGGGAAGACCTGGGCCGCTGGATCAGCTATGGCGCCAGTCCACGCGGTACGATCGCACTGGACCGCTGTGCGCGGGCGCGCGCCTGGCTGCAGGGCCGCGACTACGTGACCCCGGAAGATGTTCAGTCCGTGGCACACGACGCCCTGCGGCATCGCATCCTGCTGTCGTTCGAGGCCGAGGCAGAAGGGCTGACGTCCGATGACATCATCACCACGCTGATCAAACGAGTGCCTGTTTCCTGATGCAACCATGATTCCGGGGCAACTCTTCAGCAGGCGGCAGGCGAAGGCAGCGGTGGGTGCCGTGGCCGCCCCGAGCGACATGGCGGATGGTGCCCGGGTCACGCGCGAGGAGCTGCTACAGCTCCGGCACAGCGCCCGTGACCTGCCGCTCGACAGTCGCCGTGCAGCCACCAGCGTTATCAGCGGGGCACATGACTCGCGCTTTCGCGGCCGCGGAATGGATTACCTGGAATCACGCGGCTACCAGCCTGGAGACGATATCCGCAGTATGGACTGGCGGGTAACCGCGCGCTCCGGGCGGGCGCATATCAAGGTATACCAGGAAGAGCGTGAACGACCGATCGTGGTGATGCTCGACCTCGGGCCAGGCATGTTCTTTGCCACCCGGGGCGCATTCAAATCGGTGATCGCGGCGCGTGCCGCTGCCATGATCGGCTGGGCAGCGGTGCAGAATGGCGATCGCATCGGTGCCTTGCTGTTCAACGGGGGTCATCATGAACTGCGGCCACTGGGTGGGTCACGTGGCGCATTACGCCTCATTCGTACGCTGGTCGAGATGACCGACCCGGTGCATGCTACCGAGGCCCGCACCGACAGCGCCAACGGACAGCACCTGAACGACGCCCTGATGCGCCTGCGACGGGTTGCCCGCCCGGGCAGCCTGGTGTTCATATTGAGTGACTTCTATGACTGCGACACGGATACCCGCCGTCACCTGCAGCACCTGCGCAAGCATAACGATGTCATTGCGCTGCAGATCATCGATAACCTGGAAATTGCACCACCGCCCGCCGGTCACTATGCCATCTCCGACGGCCGGCACAGCGGTCTGCTGGATACCCGCAGTACGGCACGGCGCCAGGCCTACATCGATTACTTCGCAGCTCACCACCAGGCCGTTCGTGAATTGATGCAGCAATGCGCTGTTCCACTGCAGCAACTGGCGACCACCGATGCGGTGAACCAGTCGCTGCGACGGATACTTGTGAACCCCTGGCTGAACAGCAACAGGCTACCGGAGGCCGCGGCATGAACACGACCGCTGTCCCGATGCTTGAGTTGCGTGATATCCATGCGGCACCCCCCCCCGGGTGGTGGCCGCCGGCCCCAGGCTGGTGGGTGCTGGCGATCCTGCTGGCGGTTCTGCTCGTGCTGGGGATGCTGTGGTTGCGCAGGCGTTACCAGATACGCCGTTTCAGACATCAGGCAATGCTTGAGCTAGAGCATATAACAGACAGATATAAAGATAACTATGATGGACTGGTTGCCGAAACCGGGATCTGGTTGCGACGGGTGGCGCTGCAGCGCTACCCGCAGGAGGAGGTGGCCTCGCTGACCGGTTCCGCCTGGCTGGAATTTCTGGATGCGACCGGTGGTGACGGGGAATTTCGCAACGGTGCGGGTCAGGTGCTGGAAACCGGTCCCTATCGCCAGCGCCTGCAGGACGTGGCTGTTGATTCCTTGCTGGCCCTTGCGCGCAGCTGGGGGCTTAAAAACCTGGAGGCGAAGCCATGACGCTGACACTGGCCTGGCCGCTGGTATTGCTGGCGTTGCCGCTGCCGTTGCTGGCGGTGTGGCTGCTGCCGCAGGCGCCGGCAACGGCCGGCACGGCATTGCGTCTGCCTTTCTACAATGCCCTGCATGCCGCGCTGGGGGAACGCAGCGCAGCGCCTTCGCGCGCTCGCCTGCTGCTTGCCGCCATCGGTTGGCTGCTGCTGGTCATCGCCGCGGCCCGTCCGCAGTTTATCGGCGAGCCGCTGCAACTGCCTGTCAGCGGTCGTGACCTGCTGCTGGCTGTCGATATCTCCGGGAGCATGGAGACACCGGACATGCAGCTCGGACGGCAGGTTACGGATCGCCTCACCGCCGTGAAGGCTGTTGCCGGTGAATTCATCGAGCGCCGCGAGGGCGATCGCCTTGGACTGATCCTGTTCGGCGAACAGGCCTACCTGCAAACACCGCTGACCTTCGACCGGAAGACAGTTCGGACACTGCTCAGCGAGGCGGCCATCGGGCTGGCCGGCAAGAGCACTGCGATCGGTGATGCCATCGGGCTGGCCGTAAAGCGGCTGCGGCAACAGCCGGAGGGGAATCATGTCCTGATTCTTCTGACTGACGGCGCGAATACCGCGGGCAGTGTCGATCCCCTGAAGGCAGCGGACCTGGCAGCAGCAGAGGGCCTGCGCATCTATACCATCGGTGTGGGCGCGGAGCGCATCCGTGTACGGGGCCTGCTTGGGACACGCCAGGTCAGTAACAACGAACTGGACGAAGCGACGCTGACCGCCATCGCGGAAAAAACCGGGGGACGTTATTTTCGTGCCCGCGACATCGCCGGCCTTGAAGCCATCTATGCGTTGCTGGACCAACTCGAGCCAGCGAGCCAGGCCGCAGAAGTCTATCGACCGGTACGGGAGCTGTATGCCTGGCCACTGGCAGGTGCCTTGCTGATCAGTGTGCTGCTGGCACTGGCGGCCAGCGGCCTGACCCTGCCGGGCAGGGTGCGCGAGGCACGGCATGCCTGAGGCCTTTCACTTCCAGCATCCACAGTGGTTCTGGCTGTTGTTGCCGCTGCTGCTGCTGTGGTGGCGGATGCGCCGACCGGGAACATTTGACAACCCGTGGCGCCGCGTCTGCGACGCGCGCCTGTTGCCGTACCTGCTGGTGGATACCGCCGGTCGAGCCGCAAG
>JASFOC010000176.1:0-5730 GCA_050116715.1 Gammaproteobacteria bacterium | reverse complement strand
CGGATGCCGCAGGCTTTGGACTCCCCGACCTCGCGTCGCGGCTGGGCTGGGGAGCGAGCTATGTACTCAAGCCCATGGCGGAAGCGGATATCATGGCTGCACTGGCGTATCGCGCGCGCGCGCGCGGCCTGGAACTGCCCCTCGAAACCGCACAGTTCCTGCTGCGGCGTTTTCCGCGCGACCTGCCGACGCTGTTTGCCCTGTTCGACACCCTGGATCTTGCTTCGCTGGTGGAGCAGCGCCGCCTGACCGTTCCGTTTGTCAAATCGGTCCTGGACGGCAACCCGTAGCCGGGCAGGTGTGCAAGGCGTGCCGCTTCTGCAAGATCGCCACTGGATCAGTGCAGTCTGCGGGCCGTCCCGGCAAACCCGCCGGAATCAAGAGTCCGACGCCTTGTCGGTGTTCGTGGACGCTGGTGCCACCGCAGCCGGTAGTGTCAGTTTTCCCGGCAGGGTGTCGTTGCGGGTGGTTTTGTACTGGTGTAGCTGTTCGCGGAGCGCGGCATTTTCCGCCTTCAAGGAGTTGATGTGCTGGAGCAGCAGGGCATTGTCCTGCTGCTTGTAAAGCATCAGCGTCACCGACGCGACGACAATCGCTGTCAATACAATCACCGACACGCACAGCCCAAAGGTAAACTTGTGACTAAAAGTAAGCATACGACTGATTCTTATTTACTGCCCCCGTATGCAGTGTACTGCAATCGCCGGCCAGTGTGAACACTGCCGCAAAGGCGGTATTTCGGGCGATCAGGCAGTGATGCGGCCGGCTGTAGAGCCTCAAGGCGGGCGGCTGGCAAGGTATACCCAACCCAGCCCCGGGATAGTCCGGTTAGCCGGCCTGTTTGGGGGGGCTGCCCGAGGTTACCCGCACGTAGGTCAGGGCGGCGATGAACCAGAGGCTGGTGAGGCAGACCTCCAGCAGGCCAAGGTGGCGGGTGACGCTGGATGTATAGGCTTCCACGACACCGTGAATGAAATACAGCAGGGCGAGGAAGCAGCTCCAGGAGAATGTATAGCGCCGGCCGTGGAGCAGGCCGCGCAGCGGGAACAGCAGCGGCAGGAGCAGCAGCGCCAGGGCAATGGACTTGGGGATGTGGGTGGCCGGTGCCAGCCAGCCATACCAGGCCAGCAGCAGGGCGAGTGTGCCCAGGTACCCGAAGAGGGTAAGGCCATAGAGAAAACGTGCGCCGGGCACCTGGCTATTCCTTCCGCTGGATTGGCATGACAGGTCGTTCAGTCCTGCCGCAGCGCGGTGACGGTTTCCGCCAGGCGCTTGCCGATGGCGGTGCAGAGATGCTTTTCCTCGCTGCTAAGCGGCTGTTTGCTGTCGACCCCGGCCGTGTGGCTGGGGCCGTAGGGCGTTCCGCCGCTGGTGGTGCTGAGCAGTTCGGTTTCCGAGTAGGGCAGTCCGAGGATGAGCATGCCATGGTGCAGCAGCGGCAGCATCATCGACAGCAGGGTGGTTTCCTGTCCGCCGTGCAAGCTGGAGGTGGAAGTGAAGACTGCTGCGGGCTTGCCGATCAGGCCACCGGCCAGCCAGAGACTGCTGGTCGAGTCGAGAAAATATTTCAGCGGGGCGGCCATGTTGCCAAACCGGGTGGGGCTGCCAAGCGCAAGACCCGCGCACTCGCGCAGGTCATCGAGGCTGGCGTAGGGCGGACCGGCGTCCGGAATGCTGTCGGCGGTCGCCTCGCAAACCGTGGAAACCGGCGGCACGGTACGCAGGCGGGCCTGGCAGCCAGCCACGGATTCGATGCCAAATGCAATCCGCTGTGCCATTTCCGCGGTTGCACCGTAGCGGCTGTAGTAAAGGACAAGTATTTCGTTCATGTCTGGGTACCTGTATTGGCCGTTCAGGGAGTCTTGCGGTATAGCTCGATGGCCGCGGAATCCACGGAAGAACACGGAAAAAACTTCTTGTGATGTCCTGACTGGTACGCCCTTCCGGGTGGAACGGAGTGCAGACCAGAATCCAGATGTTGTATTCAACCTGTTTCCGGATTCCGGCATGTGCCGGAATGACGAAAGACGAGTTCAGTCAGTGTTTTCCTGTCAGATA
Source organism: Gammaproteobacteria bacterium (assembly GCA_050116715.1). Lineage (GTDB taxonomy): Bacteria > Pseudomonadota > Gammaproteobacteria > UBA9214 > UBA9214 > UBA9214. Next base: position 3,672 of record JASFOC010000176.1, on the reverse strand, counting down.
TTTTTCTTTCCGTGTTGTTCCGTGGATTCCGCGGCCATCATAGCAGTGATCGATTAATCAAGAATCTCCAGGACCTGTTCCGGTGGCCGGCCGAGGGCGGCCTTGCCGTTGGCGACGACGATCGGACGCTCGATGAGCTTTGGCGTGTCATGCATGGCCTTGACAAGGTCATTCCGGTTCATATCCGGGTTGTCCAGCCCCTGTTCCCGGTACTCCGCTTCCTTGCTGCGCATGAGCTCGCGCGGTGCCATCCCGAGCATCTTCAGTATCCGGGTGAGCTCGGCCTGTGACGGAGGCGTCTTCAGGTACTCGATGATATTCGGTTCGATGCCCTGTTCACGCAGCAGTTCCAGCGTGGCGCGCGACTTGCTGCAGCGCGGGTTGTGGTAGATGGTGACTTCACGTGTCATCGCGGATTTTCCTGTAAGTGTCGTTTGCAGCTGTTGTTGCGTAGGAGGCACCCTACGTCACGGCCGGTCCTGAATCAATCCCGCCCGCTTGCAGGTCAGCGCACATGGCCGTTCACCCGGTCACTACCGGGATCTTGCCGATGCGCATGCGCCACTTCCGTGGTCCGCTCGCGTGCACGGAATCCCCGCGGTTGTCGACTGCCACCGTGACCGGCATGTCCTTTACCTCAAATTCGTACACCGCCTCCATGCCGAGCTCCGGGAAAGCCACCACCCGGGCGGTGCGAATGGCCTCCGATACCAGGCAGGCTGCGCCGCCGCTGGCAATCAGGTAGACCGAGCCGTGCCGGGCGATGGCGGCGACTGTGACCTCCAGCGGGTCGCCGGGCACGATATCCATGTGCACGACCGCGGGGGTATTGTCACCGGTCTTGGTCCCCCTGCCCAGCGGATCGCTGCCAACCGAGGCGAGCAGTCTTCTTGCTGGATTATGCTCCTGGTACGCCTGGTGGCGGGAACATTGCGGGTGTTTATAAGTCCTATACCGAGGCCCCGGCGCCTTCAGATCGGGAATACGCCTGCAATAACCGGCAAGGTGGGTATAATTCCCCTTCGCTCAATCAGGAGTCTGGAATGCGTTTACTGGTTTTATTCATGGCGCTGCTGACGGCAGTGCCGGTCGCCGCGGAGCCGGTCGATTTCACCCTGGAAGATCTGGACGGGAAGCCGGTCTCACTGTCGGATTTTCGCGGCAAGTGGGTCATCGTCAACTACTGGGCCACCTGGTGTCCACCCTGTCTCGAGGAAATTCCCGATCTTGTCCAGCTCTATGAAGACAACCGCGACACGCTCGTGGTACTTGGCGTCGACTTTGAGGAGGTTAACACCGAGTACCTCAGGGAATTCGTTGACAGCCACTTCATGACCTACCCGGTCGTGCGCTCCGAGCCACTGCCGGTGACGCCGCTGGGTCCGGTGCTGGGCCTGCCGACCACATACATCATTTCCCCGGAGGGTGAGCGGCTCGCACGCCAGGAGGGGCCGGTAACCCGGGAAGCCATCGAGGCCTATCTGGCGCGCAAGCGCAAGATCCTGGGCAGCAACGCGCCCTAATTCCGCATGCCCGCCATGCGCTGTTACGTTTCGGGCCGGGTGCAGGGAGTGTTTTTCCGTGCCTCGACCCGTGACCGGGCGCGGCAACTGGGACTGACCGGACAGGCCAGCAACCTGCCGGACGGGCGGGTGGAGGTCATAGCCAGTGGCCCGGAAGCAGCGCTCGCTGCCTTGCGGCGCTGGCTGCGGGATGGGCCTTCGCAGGCCAGGGTCACCCGCCTGGAGTGTGAACCCTGCGCAGAGAAATCCTTCCAGGGATTCGAAATCCGCTAACCGGCAGGAAGCTGACCCGTACCTGCTGCATGGCTGCGGGATGTAGCTAAATGTCGAATTCTTTCGGCAGCGGCGGAACCAGAATGGTCTCCGCTGGGGGCTGACTGTTGTCGGGTTCCGGGTAATCCAGCGTGTAGTGCAGGCCGCGACTTTCCTTGCGATGCTGCGCGGAAAGGATGATCAGGAAAGCGACCTCGGCGAGGTTGCGCAGTTCCAGCAGGTCATTGGAAACGGTGAAATTGGCGTAGTATTCCTGGATTTCCTGCTGCAGCAATTCCACCCGCCGCCGGGCACGCTGCAGGCGTTTGTCGGTGCGCACGATGCCCACGTAGTTCCACATGCAGCGACGCAGTTCGTCCCAATTATGGCTGACCACGACCTCTTCATCTGAATCCCGCACCCGCGATTCATCCCAGGGGGGTAATGCCGGTGGTTCCGCTGTGTCCGCAAGGTTGGCGGCGATGTGCCTGGCCGCCGCGGCACCGAAGACCAGGCATTCCAGCAGGGAGTTACTGGCCATGCGGTTGGCGCCGTGCATGCCGGTACAGGCCACTTCCCCGATCGCGTACAGGCCCGGCAGGTCGGTGGCGCCATGCAGGTCGGTGATGACGCCCCCGCAGGTATAGTGTGCTGCCGGTACCACCGGGATCGGCTCCAGCGTCATGTCATAACCGAGCTCCTTGCAGCGGGCGTAGACGGTCGGGAAATGTTCCCGGATAAACGGCGCCGGCTTGTGGCTGATGTCCAGCAATACGTACTCGGCACCGAGGCGCTTCATTTCATGATCGATGGCACGCGCTACGATATCCCGCGGTGCCAGGTTGCCGCGGCTGTCGAAGTTCTCCATGAACGGTGTGCCGTCCGGCAGCAGCAGTCTCCCGCCTTCGCCGCGGACCGCTTCCGTGACCAGGAACGACTTGGCCTTCGGGTGGAACAGGCAGGTCGGGTGGAACTGGTTGAATTCCATGTTGGCGACCCGGCAGCCGGCGCGCCAGGCCATCGCAATGCCGTCGCCGCTGGCGGTGTCGGGATTGCTGGTATACAGGTATACCTTGCTGGCACCGCCGGTTGCCAGTGCCACGTTGCGCGCGGCGAACACGTTTACCTGCTGCGCCTTGCGGTCGAGGACATAGGCCCCCAGGCAGCGGTTGTCCACGTGTCCCAGCTTGGCGCCGGTGATCAGATCGATCGCGATATGGTGTTCAAACAACGAAATGTTATCCCGCTTGCGGGTTTCGGACAGCAGGGTGGTCTCCATGGCCCGACCGGTGGCATCCGCCGCATGCATAACCCGGCGGGTGGAATGGCCACCCTCGCGGGTGAGGTGAAAGCTGTCGGGATCGCGGCTGTCGTGGTGGCGGGTAAAAGGCACCCCGAGATCGACCAGCCATTGAATGGCCTCGGGTGCGTGTTCGATGGTGAAGCGCACCGTTTCCGGCTTGTTCAGCCCGGCCCCGGCATCCAGGGTATCGGCGATGTGAGACTCGAAGCTGTCGGCCGGGTCCATGACGGCCGAGATGCCGCCCTGGGCATACAGGGTGCTGCCTTCCTCGAGACGACTCTTCGCCAGGACCGCAATGCGTGTGCTGGCGGGTAGCCGCAGCGCCAGACTCAGGCCGGCAGCGCCGCTGCCAATGATCAGGACATCAAAGCTGTTTGCGGCTACCATAGCGTGGTTACGGTTCCTTGTGCGGGTGAAGATGGCTGTGCGCAGCAGGGTATTCAGCTGCAAGTATGGCATCCCAGCCGGTATTAATACCTGTGTTTCTGAAAAAATACATGATTTTCATGCGATAACAGAAGAACTATTCGATACCTTGATGGTCTACCCGAGTAGTTCCGGGTTGGAAGGAGGCGGCCCGGATGGGCGAGAAAA
>JASFOC010000175.1:0-5740 GCA_050116715.1 Gammaproteobacteria bacterium | reverse complement strand
CGTGCCGAACGATCCGCAGTCACCGTTCGTGACCAGTGGCATTCGTGTCGGCACGCCGGCCATTACCACGCGCGGGCTGGGTGAGGTCGAGGCGCGCGAACTGGCCGGCTGGATGTGTGATGTCCTCGACGACGTCGAGAATAGCGCTGTTATCGATGCCGTGCGCGGCAAGGTGCTCGAGCTGTGCGGGCGCTTCCCGGTTTACGGAAAGGCCTGAACCCGGGGGCTGCTGACCGTGTACTGTCCCTTTTGCGGCAAGCAGGATACCCGTGTCATCGATTCGCGCCTTGCCAGCGAAGGCGCGCAGGTGCGGCGCCGCCGGGAATGCAACGACTGCGGCGAACGTTTTACCACCTTCGAATCTCCGGAGCTGGTGATGCCGCGCATCATCAAGAGCAATGGTGCCCGGGAACCCTACGATGAGTCCAAACTGACCGGCGGAATCATGCGCGCGCTGGAAAAACGACCGGTGGAATCGGATAGGGTCGATGCTGCCATGACGCGTTTGCAGCATCGCCTGCGTGCCAGTGGCGAGCGGGAGATTGCCGCACGGCAACTGGGTGAATGGGTGATGAACGAACTGCGGCAGCTGGACCAGGTCGCCTATGTCAGGTTTGCCTCGGTGTACCGCAGCTTCGAGGATGTGAAGGCGTTTCGCGAGGAGATCGAGAAGCTGGAGAGCGAGCCGACCGCGGAGGAACGCAAGGACCAGATCTCCCTGTTGCCGGACGAGTGAGGTCGCTGTCCACGGTGTTCGGCCTGCATGTGCGCCTGGCTACCGGTTTGCCGCGCAACGCCTGAGGTTCCTGCCTGACAATGTTCACTGCAGATGACCATCTCTACATGGCCCGCGCCCTGCGGCTGGCGGCGCGCGGACTCTACACGACCGACCCCAACCCGAGGGTGGGTTGTGTGCTGGTTCGGGATGGGCAAGTTGTCGGAGAAGGCTGGCACGAACGTGCCGGTGATGCGCATGCGGAAATCAACGCCTTGCGCCAGGCCGGCGAGCGGGCTGCAGGTGCCACCGCTTACGTGACCCTGGAGCCCTGTTGCCACCATGGGCGCACGCCACCCTGCAGTCAGGCGCTGATTGACGCTGGCGTAACCCGGGTCGTCGCAGCCATGCCGGACCCGAATCCGCTGGTGGCCGGCAATGGCCTGGCCGCACTGGAGGCGGCCGGTGTGAGCACGGTTTCCGGGCTGCTGGCAGCCGAGGCAGCAGCCCTGAATCCCGGCTTCGTGATGCGGATGCGGCATGCACGCCCCTGGGTGCGCTGCAAGCTGGCAATGAGTCTCGACGGGCGCACCGCGATGCAGGATGGCGAAAGCCGCTGGATCACGGGTGAGGCGGCACGTCGCGATGTACATCATTTGCGGGCGCGCAGTTCTGCGATCATGACGGGCATCGATACGGTGCTTGCCGATGATCCTTCCCTTAACGTGAGGCTGGAGTGGGAGGCCGATGTGCCTTTGCTGCAGCCGTTGCGGGTCATCATCGACAGCCGCCTGCGTATCCCGCCGACGGCGAAGTTGCTGGATCTGCCCGGCGAAACGCTGATATTGACGGGCAGTACGGATGCCGGCAGGGAAGCCCTGCTGACAAGACCCGGGGTTTCCGTGGACACGCTGCCACTCAACGCCGCCGGCCAGCTGAACTTGCAGCATGTGTTGCAGTATCTGGGCAGCGCCGGGATCAACGAGGTACATGTCGAGGCCGGTGCTGTACTGTGCGGTGCCTTGCTGGCGGACAGGCTGGTCGATGAACTGGTAATCTACGTGGCGCCGCACCTCATGGGCGACGCCGCCCGCGGCCTGTTTGCATTGCCGGGATTGCAGCACATGACGCAACGCATCGCCCTGTCGATCCAGGATGTGCGCGCCGTGGGCAAGGACCTGCGGATTACGGCGCGACTGGCGGACTGACCCGGGCAGGTGTTGCCGGCGCACGCATGGCGCGACGCGCACCCCATCGGGATATCCGGATGGCAGGTTTGGCACTGGAGTAATAATCGGACATGTTTACAGGGATCATACAGGCGGTCGGCAGTATCGCATCGCTGCAGCAGCGGGGCGGCGACCTGCGCATTGGCATAGCGACCGGCAAGCTGCCGCTGGAGGATGTGGCGCTCGGAGACAGCATCGCGGTCAGTGGTGTCTGCCTCACCGTGGTGGAGCTTGCCGGCAGCCGTTTTTTTGCGGATGTTTCCGGCGAGACGTTACGGCGGACCAGCCTCGGTGGCCTGGGCGCCGGTGACGCGGTTAACCTGGAAAAGGCATTGACCCTGGCGACCCGGCTGGGTGGTCATCTCGTCAGCGGCCACGTTGATGGCATCGGCAGCGTGATCTCGCGACGCCAGGACAGCCGCTCGGTGCAGTTCAGCATTCAGGCGCCCGACGAACTGGCACGCTATATCGCGGTCAAGGGCTCGATCTGTGTCGATGGCGTCAGCCTCACCGTGAACGCGGTCAGCGGCGCCAGCTTCGAACTCAATATCGTTCCGCACACCCTGGAAGAGACGACCCTGGCCGACTTTCGCGCGGGGCGACAGGTGAACCTCGAAGTCGACCTGATTGCCCGTTACCTGGAGCGCCTGCTGTTGGGTGATGCCGCCGCACAACCGGAGGCTGGCAGTGGTCTTACACGCGAACTGCTGGAATCCTGCGGCTTCGGTGGTGCCCGTAAATAAGTTGTCCGGCTGCCCTATTTCCGTGAAGCGGTTGCCCGATTCATGGATAATAGAGCCTTCTGAATTTAATGTATGTTGTGATAAAAACATTTTATGTCACTGAATAGTATAGAAGAGATTATTGGAGATATCCGCGCTGGCCGCATGGTCATCCTGATGGATGACGAGGACCGTGAGAACGAGGGCGACCTGGTGATGGCTGCCACCCACGTGCGTTCCGAGGACATCAATTTCATGGCGAGCCACGGCCGGGGCCTGATCTGCCTGACCCTCACCCGCAAGCGCTGCGAGCAGCTGGCGCTGCCGTTGATGGTGCAGAGCAACCTGTCTTCGCATGCCACCAATTTCACCGTCTCCATCGAGGCGGCCAGCGGGGTTACCACAGGCATCTCGGCTGCGGACCGGGCACGCACGATCCAGGCTGCCGTGGCGCCAGACGCGCAGCCGCGCGATATCGTGCAACCAGGCCACATCTTCCCGCTTATGGCCCAGCCGGGCGGTGTCCTGACACGTGCAGGACACACCGAGGCGGGTTGTGACCTGGCGCGGCTTGCCGGGCTGGAGCCGGCGGCGGTCATCGTGGAAATCCTCAAGGAAGACGGCAGCATGGCGCGCCGCCCCGACCTCGAGGTGTATGCCCGGCAGCATGGCCTGAAGATAGGCACTATCGAGGACCTGATCCGTTACCGCATCGAGAACGAGAAGACAGTGGAGCGGGTTGCCAGCAGCGATCTCGCAACCGAGCACGGTATTTTCAGGGTGCATGCCTATCATGACTCCATCGATGGCGCGGTTCACCTGGCGCTGGTCATGGGTGATATCGAACCGGATGAGCCAACCCTGGTACGCGTGCAGTTGCAGCATACACTCAGCGACCTGATCGACGTGAAGCGGGAAGGGCAGCACTGGCCATTGCGTGATGTGCTGCAGCGGGTCGCCCGCGAGGGCAAGGGTGTGGTTGTCATACTGCGCCCGGAAGAACCAGCCGATGCCCTGGTGGAGCAGATAAAGGCGTATCATATCCCCGCGGATGTCGATGCGTCGGCTGCCTCGACCAAGCCTGACGAACTGCGGACCTACGGTGTAGGGGCACAGATCATCGCCGACCTGGGCGTGCAGAAGATGCGCGTCCTGAGTGCGCCGAAGATCGTGCACGGCATTGCCGGTTTCGGCCTGGAAGTGGTCGAGTACGTATCCTGAAACACTCCCGCCTCTAATTTGAATTGATATTTCAAGGGTATCTCCATGAGCGACATTAACGTAAAGGAAGGCGCGCTGGTGCTACGCGATGCACGCATCGTGCTGCTGGTTTCGCGCTTCAACAGCTTCGTGGTCGAGAGCCTGCTGGCAGGTGCAATCGACACCCTGAAGCGCCACGGTGCCGACGAGCGCGACCTGCAGGTGGTGCGCGTACCGGGTGCCTACGAGATGCCGATCGCGGCACAGCGGCTGGCCGCCGGCAAGCGTTTCGATGCAATCATCGCGCTCGGTGCCGTCATCCGTGGTGGTACACCACATTTCGAGTACGTTGCCGGTGAATGCACCAAGGGGCTTTCGGCGGTGTCGCTGAAATACGATATCCCGATTGCCTTCGGCGTGCTGACCGTTGACACCATCGAGCAGGCAATCGAGCGCGCCGGCACCAAGGCAGGCAACAAGGGCGCCGAGGCGGCCATGTCCACGATCGAGATGATCAACCTGCTGCGTGACCTGGAAAGTTGAAGCGGCGTCCCTGAGCCCATGAATTTTTCCGCACATGCCCGCGCCCGCGCCCGGCGCTATGCCATGCAGGCCCTCTACCAGTGGGACCTGTCGGGGACCGACCTGCCCGTTATCCGGCGGCAGTTCCTGGAGGCTGAAGACTTCAGTAAAACCGACCAGGCCTATTTCGTGGAGTTGCTGAGCAAGATTCCAAATCAGGTTGATATTATTGATGAAAATATTGCGGAATTCATCGACAGGCCACTGGCGCAACTGGATCCGGTAGAGCGTGCCATCCTGCGGATCGGGGTCTATGAGCTGCTGTACCGGGTGGATATTCCCTACCGCGTGAGCATCAACGAGGCGGTGCAGCTCACCAGGAAGTTCGGCGCCGAGCAGGGGCATGCCTTCGTCAACGGTGTGCTGGACAAGGCGGCGCACAAGATCCGCGCAGCCGAGTGCAAGCTGAAAACAGCTGATGCTGGGAATACAAGCCGGGCATCTGTATTTCCCGGCCGCCACGGAAAGAAATCACACCCGGTATAAGATTTTTCCGTGCCCTTCCGTGGCCACACTATCCGTCATCTTTAAGTTGAAATGACACCGGGAGCCTGTTCGCGCCTGTATGTCCGAAACCGAGTTCGACATCATTGGCCGCTACTTCAGGCGGCAGCCAGTCAAGCGCAAAGACGTGCTCACCGGGATCGGTGACGACGCCGCCGTGCTGCACTTGCCTGTCGACCGGGAACTGCTGCTATGCATTGACACCCTGGTGGCAGGCGTGCACTTCCCGGCAGGTACGCCGGCCGCCGCCATCGGCCACAAGGCCCTGGCAGTCAACCTGAGTGACCTGGCCGCCATGGGGGCGGAAGCCGCCTGGGCTACCCTGGCACTCACCCTGCCGGAGCCCGACCCCGTCTGGCTGGAGGCCTTCTCTGGCGGTTTCTTTGCCCTTGCCGGTCGTCACAGGGTGCAACTGGTCGGTGGTGATACCACGCGCGGCCCGTTGACGGTCACGGTGCAGGCGCATGGCTTTGCCCCGCAGGGACAGGCCCTGCGGCGGACAGGTGCCCGGCCTGGTGATCGTATCTACGTGACCGGTACCCTGGGTGATGCCGGTCTGGCCTTGCACTTGCGGGATGCCGCGGCAGCGGAACTGCGTGTCCGGCTCGACTATCCCGAGCCGCGCCTCGATGCCGGCAGCCTGTTACGCGGCCTTGCCAGTGCTGTCATCGATATTTCCGATGGCCTGCTGGCCGACCTTGGCCACCTGCTGGAAGACAAGGGTCTGGGTGCGTCCCTGCAGGTCGATGGACTGCCGCGCTCCCGCGCCTTCATTGCTGCGCTGCAAG
>JASFOC010000174.1:0-5789 GCA_050116715.1 Gammaproteobacteria bacterium | reverse complement strand
CTCAGGATGCGTGTGAAAATCTGAATAAATAGAACTTCACGTTCAAATAAACAGAATAAGAAGTCGATTGACAACGACGCCTGGTGAGCCGTAAAAGTCGATCATGGTTCATGAATTTTCTGCCAGGATCAGGTGGCTGTTTACCCGGCCGGGCGATGTAGCAGGATGCCACGGGGGAGCACCGGGAGCCTGCGATATCGCCCCTGACCGGGCCTATGCCGCCTGTTCAGCAACCTCCTCAAGCGGGTTTAGCATCAGGTGCTCAAATGCTGCCAGTGCGGCCTTGGCACCCTCACCCATGGAGATGATAATCTGCTTGTAGGGTACGGTCGTGACATCACCGGCGGCAAAAATGCCTGCTTCCGAGGTCTGGCCCTTCGTGTCGACTACAACCTCTCCGTGGGGGGTAAGCGCCACCACACCGTCCAGGAACTGACTGTTGGGCACCAGGCCGATCTGTACGAAGACACCTGCCAGTTCCAGGGTGTGAACCTGCCCCGTCGCCCGGTCCTCGTACTCGATGGCACTGACCTTGCCGCCGCTGGCGATTATCTGCCGGGTCGCCACATGCCTGACGATGGTGATGTTGTCGCGCTTTTCCGCCTGTTCAATCAGTATCCGGTCTGCCTTCAGTTCCGGCAGGAACTCGAACACGGTGACAGACCTGACGATGCCGGCCAGGTCCAGTGCCGCCTCGATACCGGAGTTGCCGCCACCGATCACGGCCACGTCCTTGCCCTTGAAGAAGGGGCCATCGCAGTGCGGGCAGTAGGCGACGCCGTTGCCGATATTCTCCTTCTCGCCCGGCACCCCGAGTTCGCGCCAGCGGGCGCCGCTGGCGATAATCAGGCTGCGGGTGTCGATACGTTCGCCGGATGACAGGGTCAGGGTCTTGATGTCGCCTTTCTCTACCCGGTTTATCCGCAGGTGCTCCTTGATCGTGATGTCGTATTCCTGCAGGTGTCGGAGCAGGGCGCCGCTGAGCTCGGGACCGGTGGTGCTGGGCACGGAGATCAGGTTCTCTATACCCATGGTGTCCTTGACCTGGCCACCGATCCTGTCGGCCACCACGGTGACTTTCAGGCCCTTGCGGGCCGCGTATATGGCCGCGCTCACGCCGGCCGGGCCGCCCCCGACCACGGTCACATCCTGCAGGGGCAGGCTGGTATGTCCTGCCGCCGTGGCAATGCCGGGGTACAGCTGCAGCAGCCTGTCCAGCAGGGCAGCGGCATCGACTTTGCCATTGGCAAACAGCTCGCCATTGAGGTAGACGCTGGGCACCCCCTGGATATCGCGTTCTGCAATCAACTCCGGGTACAGGCCGCCATCGAGCATTTCACAGCTGATATTGTCATTCAGCAGGGCAAACTGGTTCAGCACCTGCACCACGTCGGGACAGTTGTGGCAGCCGAGGCTGATGAATACCTCGAATTTCAGTTGCTCCGGGACATTGCGCACCATGCCGGCGATGCCCTCGTCCAGCCTGATGGCTGTACCGGAGCTGTGCAACAGGGCCAGCACCAGGGAATTGAATTCGTGACCTCCGGGAATGCCGGAGAAGCGGATACCGGTGTCTGCCCCCTCGGCTTCCAGCAGGAAACTGACCGGGCTGCGCAGCACTTCAGGCAGGTCCCGCTCTGCCACGCTGATCTTGTCGGAAACGCCGGCAATGCCGTTGAGGAAATCAACCAGCTCCTCCCGCTTGCCGTGTTCACCGGTCTGCAGAACGAAGGTGACTTCTTTCTGCATGGACGCAGTATAGTTTTTGAGGGCTTCGATAATTTCGTTTGTCAGCACGATAACACTCCTGCAGTCTGTCTGGTGGATATCAGCGGGTCCCGGAGGACCCGCTCGTCGGGCTCCGGCCTAAATCTTGCCAACCAGGTCCAGTGACGGCGCCAGGGTTTTTTCACCTTCTTTCCAGGCGGCGGGGCAGACCTCGCCGGGATGCGCGGCCACGTACTGGGCAGCCTTGACCTTGCGCAACAGGTCTTCCGCGTCGCGACCGATGCCCTCGGCGGTGATTTCCATGGCCTGGATCACGCCGTCGGGGTCGACAAGGAAAGTGCCGCGGTCCGCCAGTCCCTGTCCTTCGCGCATCACGTCGAAGTTGCGGGTAATCTCTCCCGTTGGGTCACCGATCATGGTGTACTGGATCTTGCCGATCGTGTCGGAAGTCTCGTGCCATGCCTTGTGAGTGAAGTGGGTGTCGGTGGACACCGAGTAGATTTCCACGCCGCGCTGCTGGAATTCAGCGTAATGATCCGCGAGGTCGCCCAGCTCGGTGGGGCAGACAAAGGTGAAGTCGGCGGGGTAGAAGAAAAAGACGGACCACTTGCCTTTCAGATCCGCATCGCACACTTCAATGAATTGACCCTGCTTGAATGCAGTGGCCTGGAAAGGTTTGATTTGGGTGTTGATCAATGCCATTTGGGTTCTCCTGTAGCTGGCTGGTTTGGCGGTTACTCGTTCCGCGGACAGGACCAGAATAGGCACCCGGGCGTTATCAGAAAATCAGGTTATCTGGAATTTCACGTTCAGATAAACTGATTACTTCCTGGTTTTTATATAAGTTAAACTGTACACATGATTTCATTGAAACAGATTCACTATGCGCTCGCCGTAGAACGCCACCTGCATTTCAAGCGCGCGGCCGAGGAATGCAACATTTCCCAGTCTGCCCTGAGCACAGCGCTCTCGGAAATGGAAAAACAACTTGGATTTCCGGTATTTGAACGCGATAACCGGAAGGTTCTGGTGACGCCCCTTGGACAGCAGGTGCTGGCGAGGGCGCGGTCCATTGAACTGCAGATGGATGACCTGAAGAAACTGGCGGATTCACAAAGTGAGCCGCTCAGCACCCCCCTGTCGCTGGGGGTCATACCGACGATCGGTCCGTACCTGCTGCCTCGCGTTTTACCCGCATTGCAGGCTCGGTATCCGCACCTGAAGCTGGATATCATCGAAGATCAGTCCGCTGAAGTCCTGGACCAACTGCGTCGTGGTGCGCTGGATGCCGCGATTATCGCGCTGCCCTACAATTGCGACGGGTTGCTGACATTCCCGTTCTGGGAGGAAGATCTGCTGTGGATTGTCCACGCGGACGACGAAAACGCCGGCCTCAAGAGTGCGTCGGATGAGGCGCTTGCACGATCACACCTGATGCTGCTCAAGGACGGACACTGCCTCAGGGAGCATGCGCTCTCCGCCTGCAAGCTGGAAAATGTTTCCGTCCACAGCTTCAGTGCTACCAGCCTGCCGACCCTGATTCAACTCGTTGCGGGCAGAATGGGATCCACCCTGGTTCCGGAAATCGCCCTTGAGCAATTGGTGGATGGCAATGACCAGCTTGTAAAAATACCCCTGGAAGAACCCGGTCCTCACCGGGAACTGGCTATAGTCATCCGCCCCAACTACCCTGGCATGGCCAATGTGGAGGCGCTGGTGCAACTGTTCAGGGAGGAGTTTAGGAATACGGACACAAACTGACTGCGGTTATACATCCGTTGTTATGAATCCTCGACTGACTCGGCCCGCCCTGTCCGGGTTTGAGCGGTTGAGTGCCGTTGACAGCGGTGTGATGGCATCGACCTGTTGATATCGCGTACGGAAACAGCTGGCCACAGGAGGGCATGCGCCGGACTGCCGGGTAGACCTGCCGTGTACTAATCTCTGTATCGGTTGGCCCGTGCTGTTCCAGCTTAAAGTATGAAAGCAGCTGCCAACATGCCCAGAGCAGTACCTGCTGCATCCAGGCAAACGTCAAAGACCGTACCATAGCGGCCCGGTACCTTTGTCTGGAGCCACTCCATTGCAGCCCCGAACCCCACTGCAATGACCAATGCTATCAGGAACCGAAGCACCCTTGGCTCAACACCATCAAGTGTCCATACCAGCAGCAGCGCTAAAATACCATAGAGACAAATATGCAGTATTTTTTGCAGTAAAGTTGGTACGTCAGCGACCAGCCTGATGAAGATAGAGTCAGCGGGTCTGGGATGTCCCGGAATAACCGACAAAAGCATCAGTAAAGCCATGAAGCACAGGGTCAATACAATCCGGTCTGTACCTGCAGGCATGATCACTGGATAAATTTATAGTTTTCCGTTTCCACCGGCGAAAAATACCTTGCGGACATCTGCGCCGGTCGCTGCAGTCGGTCTCATTTCTGGCAAAAATGAACATCCCGTTGCCGCCATGCATTTCCCCTGTTGATGGCTAATGCCACTTCTTACGCTGAATGGCCTAGCCAGCGCGTTTGCGCTGCCCTGATGGAGGCTTGTCACTGCCTGGCATCCCGGCTTCAGAGATCCTGCCACCAGAGCGTGAAGTACGGTACGTAGGTGATCATTATCAGCCAGAGCAGCATCAGGCCCAGGAATGGAACAGTGGAGCGGAACAGTGTCAGCACCGGACGGCCGAAGCGCTGGCTGGCGATAAACAGGTTGATGCCGACCGGCGGGGTGCTGTAGCCGATTTCCAGGTTGGCGAGAAAAATGATGCCGAGGTGGATCGGATCCACGCCATAGCTTGCCGCGATCGGCAGCAGCAGCGGTACCACAACCACCGTGGCCGAGAAGATGTCCATCATGCAGCCCACGATCAGCAGGAACGCATTCAGCAGCATCAGGAAGTGCAGTTGCGAGTCCACGTGGACTTCCATCCAGCCAAGGATCTTCATCGGTATCTGGGCGTCGATCAGCAGGTTGGTGAGACCCATCGCCACGCTGAGTATGATGAGGATACTGCCCACCAGGATCGCGGCATCCCGCAACAGTTCCGGCAGGTGTTTTACCAGGCGAATCTCCTTGTGAATCACACCTTCCAGCAGCAGCACGTAGGCAGCAGTGCAGGCGGAGGCCTCGCTGATGGTGACGTAGCCGCCGAAGATGCCGATGATGATGCCGACCGGGAGCAGGATGTCCCAGATGGCTTCACGTACTGCCGGCCCCAGGACCGCGAGTGAGAAACGGTGCCGGGGCACGTCTGTCTTGCGTCCCACATACAGGCAGTAAATCCCCAGTATCAGCATCAACAACAACCCCGGGACCATGCCGGCGAGGAACAGCTTGTCGATGCTGACGCTGGCGACGATACCGTAGATCAGGATTGCCAGGCTGGGCGCGAACAGCAGGCCCAGCGAGCCAGAGGTGGTCAACAGGCCCAGGGTGAAACGCTCCTTGTAACCGGCGTGCAGCAGCATGGGAAACATCAGTCCGCCCAGTGCCAGAATGGTCACGCCCGAGGCGCCCGAGAAGGCGGTAAAAAAGGCGCAGGATGTTAGCGTTACGCCGGCCATGCCACCCGGCAGCCAGCCTACCATGGCGTTGAACAACTGGATCATGCGTTCCGGCGCGCCGCCTGCGGCCAGCACCACGCCGGCAAATGTGAACAGGGGAATAGAGGCGAGGTAGGGCGAGGATGCCAGCCGGTTCAGTTCCACTGCGAGCAGTGCCGGGTCAAGTCCGGCATTAAAAGTCGCCAGCAGGCCGCCGCCGGCAAGTGCGACGAACAGCGGCAGCCCCAGCAAGGCGAGCATAAACAGCAAGCCGACCAGCAGCAGGGTCATTTCGTCCGCTCCTTAGGTGCGGGCTTGAAGAGACCACCCAGCAGGAAATGCAGCGTCAGCAGGAAGAAGCCGAAGGGTGTGATCAGGGCCAGGATAGACGCCCAGCGCTCATGATCGGCTACGTACTGCCAGTCATCGTACCAGAAGCGCATTGCCGCCCAGGTCAGGGCGGCGCACAGGCACGCGGAGATAAGGTACAGTGGCGGACGCAGCAGGCGCA
>JASFOC010000173.1:0-5792 GCA_050116715.1 Gammaproteobacteria bacterium | reverse complement strand
TCAAGTTTGTTAAACTGGGCGAGTGCAAACCACAGCAGCTCAACTCCAGCTCATCGAAGATAGCATCCAGTTCAATGCGGTTTTGTAACGCGATCGAATCTTCACGTATTCAAAGCTGTATTGTATGTTGCCGAGCAAGGCCGCAAATGGTGCGGATTACCGAAGAGACCCGGGAATTTGCACAGTATCTAGATGTGTGCAAACCGTTGGGCCAAAAGCGGTGTACTTGATCGTGTGTTCGCTGCATTGCAAGAGAGTGATGTCATCAATATCCAGGTGGATCACGTATTCGAACTAATTATGTATTCGCTGATTAGTGTTAACAGGGTCTGGCACAAGCTGCCTAATACCGTGAGTTGACGATAATGTATAAAATTGGAGATGGTGAAGATACCTACTTGCAGGGGAGTGCGTTCTCCAGTGGCTATTCCTTTCGTTTCACGGGTAGCCAAAAAAATGAAGCTAGCGATCGTGTCAACTGGCTAAAAGCCCGGATTCGTGGAAAGAGCATTATCCATGTCGGCTGCTGCGATCACCTGCCCATTATCGAAAAAAAGCGTACCAGAGGATACTGGCTGCATGAACATCTGGTGAAAAATGCCGCGCATATCGTCGGTGTCGACACTGATGCGGAAGGCGTCAGGTTCCTGGTGGAAGAGTTGAAGCAGGAAAACATCTATTGTGCGGACCTGTTGCGGGACGAGATACCGCAAGTCTACGCTAGGTCCTGGGACTATCTGTTTCTCGGAGAAGTACTGGAGCATATCGATAACCCCGTTGCCTTTCTGCAGCAGCTTCGGGAGAAGTACAGCGGAAGGATCAGCGAGCTGATAGTAACGGTACCGAACGCTTTCAAGTACAAAAACGTACGCAATGCGTTAAAACGTCGCGAGCGCATCAATTCGGATCATCGCTACTGGTTTACACCCTACACACTTGCCAAGGTAATCAGCTGCGCTGGTTGTATACCCCGTGAATTTACCTTCGTGACGAGCTATCCCATCGAAGATCCAATCCCGACCGCCTGGTTAAAAAAACTCTTTCTTGATCGTTACTCCGCGTTCCGGGAAACGCTGGTCATGACGGCAACGTTGTGAACTTAATCAGTCTCTCTACGATCCATGGTAAAGGGCTTTTTTACTTCGGGAAATCACTCAGATGGTCCTGCTGTTGTTCGGCTGGCTGATCATGCTGTCACAGGGGCGCTGTCGCACCATTCATCTATACGATGTTATAGCCCAGATCCTGATGCCTATGCTATATCTACGTCCCATGCCACGTTATGCCTCACCCGGATAAGCGTTGGTTCAGGGTTCGACGGTAGTAATGCCAGCAATCGGGCTGAGTGACTCGTTCCGGAGTAATTCCGGGTGAATAGCGTGATCAAAAAGTACTGATACACTAAACCAGGAGTTGAGGTTAATGACCAAGAAAACACTGCAAAACACTGGCCTGACCATTGTCTCATTGCTGGTGACGCTGGTGATTGCCGAGGGCGTGTATGCACTGGTCCGAGGCGGAAATCTGGATACGAGCCTGTCCTTCAAGGCTTATTATCATATGACCCAGGGTATGCCCTGGCTGAACTCAGTGCAGTCTCTTGATGTCTATGCCCCGGTGATTACACACTCGGAGACGTTCGATCAACTCCTGGATGCATTCGAGGCCGATGGTGTGGCCTTGGGTAACTCTCAATATGAGCAACTTAGAACCGATCGGGCGAAAATGAATACGATCATAGATGGCTGCTTAGTGCAAAAACCGAATCTGGACAAGGAATCTACCTTCCTGCGTGCCGGTCTCTACGAACCATTCGCCTTGGTGACGGCCTTTTACGACTATGGCAAACCACTCCATCCCGAAGTCCGGGCATTCATCGATCGATACGCCACGCGGAAGGTTCGCCACCGTACCAATGAGCATGGCGAGCGCCTCACCCTTCCAGCCATTGTCTCCGATTCCAAGGTGGTCGTCGCTGGCGACAGTATCGCCAACGGCGCCGGTCTCAGCGATGACGAAACCCTCGCGTCTCGCCTGCAGACACGTGATCCATCACGCCAGTATGTCAACATCGGTATCGGTGGCGCTGACGCCAACGATATCGCCTGCGCACTCGAACGCATAGCGAAACGCTATCCCGGTCAAATCAGGGAACTGATCTATATCTACTGCGAGAATGATTTCAAGGATGACAAGCCCATGGGCACGCCCGAGGATGTGGTCTCAGGACTTCAGCAGTATGTGAAGACCCAGGGAATCGACAAGGTAACCATCCTCTACGCGCCTTATATTTACAATGTTGTACCCCATTTGACCAGATTTAGAGGCTATCGCGGAGGCAATTTCGACAGTCACAAGAGCGAGCGAGAACGTCTGATCCAGTTGACAAGGAATGCCGGATTTGATTTCTTCGACATGGCCGAACTTGCTCTCCGCGAAATCGATATAACTGGCACCGAGTTTGCTGCCTTGAGTCTATATGAGGATCACGCACACTGGTCTCCGATCGGAACTTCGAAAATGGCAGACTATCTCATCACCAGGCGTAGCGTTCCTGGTTCAAGCTGAGAACAGCTTCCGACTTCCTGCCAGAGCACGCTCGCCAGCCTCCGTTCAAGCGTTCACAGTTGCAACGCGTCCAATAAGTGCTGGCGAGAGCACTTGCCTTTGTACGCATAGGCTGGCGCTGAAGAATGAACAATCTGGTGCAGATCAGTTGTAAAGTCGTGTTTCACGTCGCGACTTCCAGCAGGGAGGCAAATGTCTTCTCCGAACCAGCCACAGTGCACTAGTGTGCTATAACGAATAAGCTCTACATTAATGCCGTAGCGGTTTCATCCACACAAAAGATTGGGGGGCATTGTGTACTTTCATAAAATTGCATGATCTTCTGCTACAAGTCTGGCACTGCGCTGAACACACCTTGACGAATCTGCTTTTCCGTAATTAATTCAAAGAATTGCTCAACCAGGTTTAACTATTAAGAGCTTGTCGGTGTGAAGTGAAGTGTTCTGCGAGCAAGCTGTTGAAAAAGTCCCTCTAGCCGTCAACATACCAGCAAATTCAGGATTGCCGAAACGGAGCGAATGCGTTAAGCCGATTCGTAGCAAGATACCCAGTTCAGCATGGTAATTCCCGAGGAAAGAGTGCCAGCGGATCATCCGCTGCACCATTTGGAAGGTCTGGCCAATAGTGCGCTGAACGAACTGGATGCCGATTTTAGTGGCCTGTGCTCGGGTCTGGATCGGGATTCGATTCCTCCGGAGAAGCTGCTCAGGGCACAGTTACTGATGACGTTCTATATGATTCGTAGCGAGAGGCAACTGATGGAGCAGATCGATTACAACCTGCTGTTTCGTTGGTTCGCTGGTTCTGCTATGCATGAAAATGTCTGTCATTCGGTATTTTCCTAGAACCGTGATCGCCGCTTACAGGTGAAGTTTCTCATCATATCTTCGCCCAGACATTATCTCAGGCCGAGGGTGCCGTGCTTTTATCAAGGGAACATGTCAGCGTAGACGGCACCCTTACCGAAGTGCTGGCCCCGGGCCCGGGGAAGAGGATGGACCGCCGGGCCGCGGGAGGTGGTAATCCAGCAGTGGACTTTCATGGCGAGAAACGCAGCCTGGATAGCCATGAGTCAAAGATGGACAAGGATGCGTTTTCTTCAAGAACAGCAAGGGCGTGGAATCGAAGCTGGCTTATCTCGGGCATATCTTGATGGAGAACTGTCACGGCCTGGTGGTGGCCGCCAGGGTGACACAGGTCACAGGTAAGACCGAACGGGCGGCTACTGCTGAACTTGAGGCCGCGCTCGGCGGGAACCGGAAGGTCACGCTCGGCGCGGACAAAAACGACGACACCCGGGGGGTTGTGAATGCGTTGCATGAGATGAAGATCACGCCCCATGTTGCCCAGAATGACACTAATCGCGAATCAGCCATCGATGGGTATACCATCCGCCACCCGCGTTATGCCACAAACCACACAATTCGCAAGCGGATCGAGGAATGCCTTGGCTGGGCCAGGACCATTGGTGGTTTGTGCAAGAGCCGGTTTATTGGCCGCGAGCAGCTCGATATCCAGTTCGTGATGACTTCGCGGCCTATAATCAGATCCGGATGTGCAATCCCGGCGTGATGTCGTGTTGAATGGCAGCCTGCCGAGGAGTTGCTCCATCCGCCAGAATGAATTCAGGCCTGTTTGCCGGCATTTCTGGCGCACGTCCCGGAAAAATGGTGCGGACTTCTTTCTACTCACGTTGATGCGGACTCAATATCAGCAATTTGCAACAGCCTGCTAGAAGACGCGAACCCGTCCTATCGAGACGCATGGCCCCGACTGACTTCTTGAGATCCTTATTGATATCCATAGTATTGTCTGCTGCAAGGCATCTGGCGTGCCATTGCAAGGACTGAATCCTGTCCCGGGATCCGGTAAGGCAAGTAGAGGAAAATCGAAGGCCCGCACAGGGCTCCATGCCTTAAAGCAGCGGAACCCCGGTGTGCTCATGGACCACCGGCTCCGTGGTAAAGATATCCCCGCGGGTGCGGGAAAGATGCCCCAGGAGGCTTACGTCGGTCGGGGTATGCCGGCTGATCCTGGTGCCGCGCGCGTCGATCTCCGGATTGTCCGCGTAGGCATGCGTCAATTCAAAACTGAAGCCGCTCAGGATGTAACGATCGTAAACCCCCAGTGACATGCCTACCACCAGGGTCATGATCCCGGTCGAGGGACTCTTTGATCCCAGCTGCGCCTGCAAGGCCGCATCCCCCTGACACAGCTTTGTCGCCAGCGCCCGGTACCAGTCATGGTCATGCCGGACAAAGTGCCGCCAGGTATAAGATGCCTTGTGGAGTCGACGACGAAAATAGTACGGGCCGGTGCGGAAATCCTGCACCAGTCCCAGCGGCCTCTTCAGCAGTTTTCTGCGCTTCTGTGGTCGCGGGAAGTAATACAGTACCTCTGTTTCCAGACCGTGCATGGCCTGCAGACTCTGCCTGCCGGACCCGATGCCGGAGGTGAGTATCGCCGAGATGAGGGTAAATGCGGGCACGGGCAGTCCGAGCCGGGCTGCCGAGTAGCCCGAGGCATTCGCGCAGGCAACGTCATCAAAGCCCGATGCCGGCGGTAATGCCGGGTCCGGCTTGGAGCCGAGCACCAGAAGGGTTGTCATGCGCCGGGCGCTTTAACCCGGCTCAGGCCGCAGCCAATGGCCGGGTATGCTCCAGCACTTCGAAAGCGTCGTGCCGCACATAGTTGCGCTGCATGGCATCGCGCAGCATTTCCTCCGTGACGACACCCGTATCGATGCACTCCCGCAGCAGGCCGAAAAAAAACTGTTCCTGTTCCGGGTCCGGATGGGGTTTGTAATGTCCCTCAAACGCATAGTCACCAAACAAATGCCGCTTCAGCCAGCGTCCCCAGCCACGCGGCGGAAACAGCCGCAGCCGGTCCGACTTGCGGAAGTCGATGGGCAGACCGGTTTTCCATGGCTGGGTCTGGCGCTTGGTGTTATGAACCATTTTGGTATCCGCCTCCAGCCTGTCGAAATCATTCCACACCGTCTCGAACATCCCGATGCTGTCGGGATCCTCACGCAACAGGCACACCCAGTCCTTGTAATCCAGCTTCATCTCTAACATATCGTTGAACTGCTGCTCCACGTCCCAGTGCGGAAGCTTTGCGCAATCAAGCAGCATGACACTGGTTGCATGGCAGCCTTCGACCCGCCCCTTGGTATTGGATCGCTGGCGGCACATGATTGCCTTGCCCTGCATGTCGCGTGACAA
>JASFOC010000172.1:0-5792 GCA_050116715.1 Gammaproteobacteria bacterium | reverse complement strand
CGCCGGCTATGTATATTTGTACATAACATGTACATTTTTTGTTGACATGTGCAGTTTTCAGTACTAATGTTTTACTGAACCCGGCAATCACCACCCGTCATCAAGGTAATATAAATTATATTATTTATTGATTATTTTTGAATATGGACAGGGCCAGGGTTAGGATAATTAGTTATACACTTCCAATACATTTTTGAACAAGGAGATGGAAATATGAACGCATTGATGAACATCAGAAAACACTGCGCCTGGCTGCTTGCCGCGGCCATGCTCGCCTTTAGTGCCGGACCGGCACTGGCGGCCGGTCCGAAGGGTGACAACCTTGTTGACGTGGCTATTGCCGTAAACAGCGAGGGTCCCTTTGCCGGGGAATTTGACACCCTGATCGCTGCAGTCCTGGCGGCCGACCCCGCGGTTGTTGAAACACTGACCGGCAACGGCCAGCACACGGTGTTTGCACCCATCGACAGTGCATTTGCCCTGTTGGGCATCACCGCAGATAACCTCGACGATCTGCTGGCAGATGGAACCCTCACGGTAGCAGGGCTCACCGATATCCTCCTCTACCATGTCGCACATGGACGGCGTGATGCGAAACGCGTGCTTGCTTCCGAGCAGATACGCATGCTGAACGGTGGCTTTGTGCAGCAGGCCGGTGGTGTGCTGACGGATAACCAGGGCGGCATGTCAAGCATCATCGCCACGGATGTACCTGCAGCAAACGGCATCATCCATGCGATCGACGCCGTACTGATTCCCTGAGTCTGTTGAGACTCACGCAGCCTGCCTCGCGCGGCAAAACAACGCAGTTACCGGCGCTTCAGCGCCGGTTTTTTGTTTTGCAGCATACCGTGCAGGCGGTCATGGCAGGCATTGCGACGGCTAGCGCGGCACAAGTGCAGGCTGCAGCGAAATACCCTTGCCGCCACCTGCAGCGATCGCGGCTGCCGCGTCAAACGGGTCCCGACCATGCAGCGGCCCAGCAAGCGTCATTCCGGTTCTGGGAACAAGCCTCACTGGCCGCTACCCGGGATATGCGCGCAGACCGGGTACGGCATGGGCTTGCTGGACACTAGAACCTATCTCACTAAAATCGCTTGAAGCAACCTCACATTGTCATGCCCGCGAATGCGGGCATCCAGAAACCCGGTAAAATACTGGATTCCGGCCTGCGCCGGAATGACGACAATATTGGCCATTGATCAATTTCTTGATTTTGAGATAGGTTCTAGTAAATCACCCGGACCGTGTAGCCGCGCTGTTGCAGCAGGTTCAGCAGGCCCGCCTCACCGGGCAGGTGCAGGGCGCCCACGGCAACAAACACACCCCCTTCCCGCAGATACGGTTGCAGTCGTTCCGCCATCAGCCGGTTGCGCCTGACGATCAGTTTGTCCTGGAATTCCGCTGCCTGCTGCCTGTCACCCGTCTGCATCGCGGCCATGTTGATGTCCATCAGCGTACCCAGATCGCGCTGCAGCCAGGCATCGATCAGCGCCCTTTGCATGGCATCGATCTCCGCGAAATTCTCGACCACATCCCGGAGCAGGACCAGCTGTTCCTGCTCCGGCATATCATCAAAGATCGCCAGTTGCTCGCGTATGCTTTCCAGCCCGAACACCGGTTTGCCGGCCTGCAGCGCCTGTTGATACAGCTGCATGTCGAGCACCCCACCGGCTTCAGGTGCCGGCATGGACAGCGTGACCGCTGCTGCCCAGGGCTTCATGCGCGCCAGTACGACTTCAGGAATGCCCCGGGTCCGGATTGCCCTGGCGGTTTGCTCGAACAGCGCCTGCCCGGTGATATCCGACAGCAGGCGGTCATCACCCAGCAACATGAGCTGGCTGGAATCACGCATTGCATCCAGGTCCAGCAACACTTCAAGCACCACGCTGTGCGCCGCGTCAAACGCCTGCTGTACCGGCTCCGGCAGCGCCAGCACCGCCGCTTCCCCGGCATGTATTGTGCCGAACAGGTAAGCGGGAGGCTGGCCTGGCGCAGCGATCTCCCACAGCAGGCCCTGCTGCCGGTCACTCCCTGCCAGCACCGGCGACGGCGACAGGAACACCAGCAGCAGCGGCAGAATGCATAACTGTCTCATGCGGATCATGAGGTACCTTTCAAAAAAGGGGCTACCCCCTTTTGTCATTCTAAACCTTAATGCCGGCGATGCCAGTCGCAGCACAAGGGGCCCGACATCGCCAAACAGTACGGGATTGGGTATGCTTGCCGCATGACAGACAGCAAGGACAAGGCGCCGATTGCACAGCGCTTCCGTGGTTTTCTCCCGGTCGTCATCGATCTTGAAACCGCAGGCTTCAATGCCAGGCGCGATGCCCTGCTGGAAATCGCTGCAGTGACGCTGGAGATGGATAGCGAGGGTTTTATCTACCGCAAGGAAACCTTCGCCTGCCACGTGGAACCGTTTCCCGGCGCCAACATGGACTCGGAGTCGCTCGAATTCACCGGGATTGATCCCTATAACCCGTTCCGCATGGCCAAGCCGGAGTACGAGGCACTGGAACTGATCTTCAAGCCGGTACGCCGCGCCATCAAGGACACTGGCTGCAAACGTGCTGTGCTGGTCGGCCATAACGCCGCGTTTGACCTGTCATTCCTGAATGCCGCGGTTGCGCGCACCGGCATCAAGCGCAATCCGTTCCACCCGTTCAGCACCTTCGACACCGTCACCCTGGCGGGTCTTGCCTACGGCCAGACCGTGCTGGCCCGTGCGGTGCAGGCGGCCGGCTTCGACTGGAACAGCGAGAAGGCGCATTCCGCCATCTATGATACGGAACGTACCGCCGACCTGTTTTGTACCATTATCAACCGCTGGAATGAATTCAGCCTCGCACAGGCTGACATCATAGCACCTGTAACGGCAACAACAAGGTAACCCACGACATGTCACAACCAGACTCTACAGAGCAGATCCTGCAATCCCACTCGGGGCTAATTCATCGTGTCGTCATGTACTGCAATAATCCCGGCAGCGTACCGGACATGGAACAGGTCCTGCAGCAGGCAGAACAGAATGACTGGCAGCAGCTGGTTACGGCGATCCGTGCCATCATGGCAGGCAACCGCGAGGAATCCGTTTTACTGGGACTGGACGACGAGGACCGCGTGATCGTTGAAGCAATCCTGCGTGGACTGCAGGACCCTGCCACCCTGCCCGACCTGAAGGCGGATTTCGACTCCAGCATGGCGGCCCCCGGCATCGCCGGACTGGTGCACGCGGCACGCGGCGGTAACCTGCAGGCGCTGCAGATCGTCGGCAACATGGCAAAGCAGATGCTGGCCGCCGGCGGGGACATGGGGATTCTCGCCGGGCGCATCAGGCCGCTGGTGGAAGGCGAGCGGGATGCCGACAAGCTCACCGATAAAATGGGTGAGAAAGGCCAGAAGCTGATGCTGGATATTATCGAGGAATTGCTGAAGCTCGAGGCAAACTGAAGCCCCGGAACCAGACGGCCCGCACCACCGGGTGCGGGCCGCAGTAAATTACCACCCGGGCCGGATTGCGGCCGGCTATCCCTGTGAGGTGGCCGCCTCAACCATCTTTTTCAGTTCGCCCTTCTGGTACAGGTCCAGGGTGATATCACAACCGCCGATCAACTCGCCATTGATATAGATCTGCGGGAAAGTCGGCCAGTTGGCATAGCGCGGCAGGTTCTCGAAAATCTCCGGATCGGCCAGCACGTTCACATGCGCAAACTCCTGGCCACAGGCAGCCAGCGCCTGCGCGGCGCGACTGGAATAACCGCACTGCGGAATCTGCGGCGAACCTTTCATGAAGATCACCACGGGATTGTCTTTTACTGCCTTATCGATTCTTTCCATTACATCCATGCTACTGCCCTCGGTTGGATTGGTGACTGCGGATTTGAATTTAGACCTAGTTTAATACGCTGGCCTGACATCAGAAAAGTACTAATCAATGGGGTTTATCGATGTTGCGCTGCAGCCAGAACTCCAGCAGCGCGAGGTGCCAGAGCTTGTTGCCCAGGATCGGGGTATGCGCCCGTTCCGGGTTCGCCAGCAGCCGGTCAACATAGGCTCTCTGAAACAGGCCGCGCTGCAGGCAGGCGGATGAATGCAGCACGTCGCGCATGAATGCCAGCGTCTCTCCGCGCACGAACTTCAGGGCGGGTACCGGGAAATATCCCTTGGGACGGTCGATCACACTGTCGGGCAACAGCCCGCGCGCCAGCATTTTCAGCGGGTATTTGCCGCCATGCTTCAGCTTGAGTGCAGACGGCATGCCGATGGCCAGTTCCACCAGTTCCTGGTCCAGGAACGGCACGCGCGCCTCCAGCCCCCAGGCCATGGTCATGTTATCCACGCGCTTTACCGGGTCGTCGACGATCAGGGTGGTCACGTCGTAAGCGAGCACCCGGTTGACGAAATCCGCCGCGCCGGTGGCGGCAAGGCCCTGCGCAACCCGCGGCGACGTATAGTCCGGCCCCTGGTAGGCGGGCGCCAGGATCGTTTGCAATTCTTCCTGCTGACGGTCGAAATACAGCGGCCGGAAACGTTCGATATCGCTGCCTGCGGCGGCCTGCATCTGCGGGTACCAGAAGTATCCGCCGAAGACCTCGTCCGCGCCCTGCCCGCTCTGCACGACCTTGACGTCATGCGAAACGCGTTCCCCCAGCAGGTAGAACGCCACTGCATCCTGCCCGACCATCGGTTCCGCCATGTTGTCAACCGCCTCCGGCAGGCGCGCCAGCACTTCGCTGTTCGGTATGGTGAAACGGTGATGCCGCGTGTTGTACATCTCGGCAACCGGGTCGGAGTACTCGAACTCGTTGCCGCGCTCCTCCGGCGCGTCCTCGAAACCGACCGAGAAGGTGAGCATCTGGCTACCGCCCGCCTCGGCCAGCAGCGCAACCAGCAGGCTGGAATCGAGCCCGCCCGACAACAGGATGCCTACCGGCACATCGGCGATGGTACGGCGGCGTTCAACTGCCCGGCGCAGGCTGGTGTGTACGGCATCCAGCCATTCCCATTCACTCATGTCCCGGCTGCAGTCGGCCGCATCCAGCTGCCAGTAGCGCTGCAGCAGCTTCCGGCCAGCCGGGGTGAATGTCATGGTGTGCGCCGGCGGCAGCTTGCGCAGACCGCGCAGCACGGTGCGCGGCGCGGGCACGACCGCATGCAGCGTCAGGTGGTGATGCAGTGCGACCGGGTCCAGCGAGGTATCCACTTCACCGCCCGCCAGCAGCGCCTGGCTGGTGGAGGCAAAACGCACGCAGCCGGGCGTGATGCTGTAATACAGGGGCTTGATGCCGAAGCGGTCGCGCGCCAGAAAAAGCTGCTGGCGCCGGGCGTCCCACAGGGCAAAGGCAAACATGCCATGCAGGTGCGTGGTGCAGTCCTCGCCCCATTCGGCATAGGCCCTGAGAATGACCTCGGTGTCGCCGCTGGAAACAAACCGGTGACCGCGGCCGCGCAACTGCTCCCGCAGTTCCGGATAGTTGTAGATCGTGCCGTTGAATACCAGCACCAGCCCCGTTTCACTGTCCACCATGGGCTGTCTGGCTCGCTCGGAAAGGTCGATGACCGACAGGCGCCGGTGCCCCAGTGCCAGCGGACCGGAGAAGTATTCACCGGCGGCATCCGGTCCGCGCCGGACAAGCTGCGCGGTCATTGCGCGCAGCACCCCCGCATCCGGGGAACGTCCGTCGAAACGCAACTCACCACACAGTCCGCACATAGTCAGCCGGTCTCCCTCAAGCCTGTCATGGTTCAGCCTCGCCCCAGCCGCCACCGCCGGGCGTACACAGCGTCAG
>JASFOC010000171.1:0-5811 GCA_050116715.1 Gammaproteobacteria bacterium | reverse complement strand
GCACTCGCGCGCCGCCTGGGCCAGAGCGCCAGGCGCAGCAACCGGCTGCTCAACTGGCTGTATACCCTGCGTTCTACATGGCCCCGTTATCTGGACTCGACGTCCGAGACGGGTTTCGGCTATCGCATGGTAAGCGGGTTATTCTCCATCTATGCCGCTCTCTACACGGTATTCAGCACGGCAGCGGCGCGGCTGGACGAGTTGCAGGCCGACAGTTACGCCATGGAACTGTTCAGTGACGAGGATGTGCTGGATGCGATTACAAGCGACGTGGTCTATCGGCTGTTTCTGCGGGAAAGGTACTGGCCGGCCATCAACAAGCTGCTCGGACAGGATGCCGCGGCTGCTGCGGATGCCCATGTGCGCATGGCGAAGATACTGCATGCCGGGCTGCGGGCCGGCACGATAGCGGAGTGGGTCGACAAAGCGATGTCGGCGGAACAGCAATGGGATGATCCCTGGCCGTTACTGGCGCGGCGTCTCGAGAATATCGGCCATGCTCAGGCCTGCATGCATACCGACGCGATTGAACCGGCCGCATCGGGTTATCTCGCCATACCCGGTCAAAAACTCGAGGTGGCGCTTGCAGACCCGCCACCGCAAGTCGCGCAGTTGCCCTCGTGGCCGGTACCCGTGGCGAGCCTGCGACGGGCCTTGCAATCTGTCATGCGCAGTCAGCTGCTGCGGCTGCAAAACCTGCTGCATACAAGCCCCTCACTGTGGGGGCGGTTAATTACGCGTTCGCAGCAATCTCGATCCTGAATTGTTGTTTGAAGGTGTCCAGTAGTTCGAGGCGTGCCGCCGGCGAGTCGCTGGCGTACAGCAGATGGCCGGTATCCTGTCCGACGCTCGCGCGCGGCCGGATGTGATCGCCCGTAGCGACCTTCAGACGGAACTCGCGTGTTGCCGGATGATCCTGCAGCTGTCTTGCACCCTTGATGGCGGTGACCCGCCCGGCGCCGGGGTGGAATACCACGACGGCGGTGTATGCCAGGGGGCTGTTCGGGAAATCAAACGGTTCATCCAGTTCCATGGCGACGAATGCCGACCACGGGTCGAAGCCGTAGGCCTCGCGGAGCGCGTTCATGATGTAACCGCCGGGCGGGCGCAGCGCGATTTCCCCGAACAGCAGGCCTTTCTGCGTCAGGTAGACCTCAAGGTGGGTGAGCCCCCAGCGGATTTTCAACGCCTCGATGACGCGGCGATTCAGTGACTGGATGGCTGTGCACAGCTCTGGATCGAATGCCGCGGGCACGAAGTTGACCTGCCCCTTCTCGTGGTACCCGGTAATGTTCGTGAAGTGGATGCAGCCATTGTTGATAAACGATTCGATGCTGGCCTCGGGTGCGCAGATATATTTTTCCAGGATATTCCGGTTGCCGTGTTGCAGCAGCAGCTCACTTTCCCGGTGGATGATCTGCAGCGTCCGCCCGCCCGATGCCTTGCGGCTTTTCCTGACCACCGGGCAGCCCAGTTCCGCAAAAACCGCGGCCGCACCGGTTGCCGCTGACTCCGCCAGGAACCGCGTCATCGGTATCCCGAAATCGCACAGGTACTCCTTCATGGCCAGCTTGTCCCTGCAGCGCAGTGCCGTCGTGGTCTCCGAGCGCCGTGCGCCCAGCATGCGCCGGGACAGGGCTGCCGGATAGATGGCAGCCTCGGTGCCGGCGATGACATGGGTGTAGTGCCTGCCGGCAAACTCCCTGTTGAGGGTCTGCCTGATCCTGTCCGTGGATTTCCACAGGGGAGATGTAACCAGTTTTTTCGCGTCCGGCCAGTGAGCTGTCTGTTTGTCCTGCCAGATGGAAAAGGGAATCCGCCGTTTTCGCAGCACCTCGACAATGGCCTGCCGGGGACCGATGAGCAGTACGCGATACTCGTTCAATAGCGTGCTTCCTGGCGGAGCAAGACGGGATGCCGGCAGGTTACAACCAATCGCGGCGAGGTAACAGCCTGTCGGCAGGAGACCGGCCTGATTCGTGCCGCACCGTATCGGCGGCATCGAACGATATTCCCGGCGTGTGGTCTGACAGGAAGATTGCAGGGGCGTGACACACACCAGTGTGAGGAGATGCACGCTATCCATGGTAGAATGCCCCCCACGTATAATTATTACAGACGAGTACACAATGATTGAATCCCTCCTGAATTTCCTCGGTGCCGGCGGCATCACGCAACTCTCTGTCGGCGCACTGCTGCTGACAGGACTGGTGTTCACCCAGATTACGATCTTCGGTGTCACCATTTACCTGCACCGGCACCAGGCGCATCGCGCGCTGGACCTGCATCCTGTTATCGCACACTTTTTCCGCTTCTGGCTGTGGCTGACCACGGGCATGGTGACCCGGGAATGGGTGGCCATACACCGCAAGCACCACGCGAAATGCGAAACGCCTGAAGACCCGCACAGTCCGCAGGTGCTGGGGATCCGCAAGGTGATGTGGCAGGGCGCCGAGCTCTACCAGCAGGAGGCGGATAACCACGACACCCTGGAGCGCTATGGTCACCTGACGCCCGATGACTGGCTGGAGCGCCATCTTTACATGCGCTTCCCATGGCTCGGCATCAGCCTCATGATGCTGCTCGATATCGCGTTGTTTGGCATGGCCGGCCTGGCATTGTGGGCGGTACAGATGGTATGGATCCCGTTCTGGGCCGCCGGCGTCATCAATGGCGTGGGGCACTACTGGGGTTACCGCAACTACGAGAGCCCGGATGCCTCGCGCAATATCCTGCCCTGGGGCCTGATCATCGGCGGTGAGGAATTGCATTCCAATCACCATGCTTTCCCGACATCGGCGCGCTTTTCCAGCAAGTGGTGGGAGTTTGATCTCGGCTGGAGCGTCATCCGGCTGCTGACGCTGCTGCGGCTGGCGAAGGTGAAACGGCTCGCACCGCAGCAGGCGCTGATCCTTGAAAACAAGGAAATCATTGACCTGGAGACCGTGCGCGCCGTGCTCCGGAATCGCATGTACGTCATGGCCAGTTATGCCCGCGACGTGATTTATCCGGTCCTGCGCCAGCAGCGCCGTGAGTGCGATGCCTCCTGCAAACAGGTGCTGCGGAGTGCGCGCAGCCTGCTGGTGCGCGATACCTCGCTGATCAATGAGCGCGCCCGCGTGCGGCTGGAGAAAATCCTTGCCCGATTCCATGACCTGAAGACCGTCTATCAGTATCGCCAGCAGTTGCAGTCGGTCTGGGCCAGCAAGGTCACCAGCCAGGAGATGCTGCGCAAGGCTTTACAGGAGTGGTGCCAGCAGGCAGAGGCGACCGGGATTGCCGCCCTGCATGAATTTTCCCGGCGCCTGCGCGGCTACAGTCTGCAGCCCGCCTGAGAGGGATGCTGTCCTTGTGTGACAGCATCCAGTGGCTGCTATCTTCTGTGCCGGCGTTACCCGGAAGGATATAAAACAGCCCGGTGGGCACACGTGCCATGCTTCGGCGCGATTGTGTGAGCCAGGCAGCGTCGTCAGGAATCTCCCGGGCGCAAAAATTTCCCGCTAACAGGTTGAATACTGCCCGAACCTGCTGCCATTTCGTAGCCGCTGGAGGCCCGATGACGTTACCGGACAACCCCGCCCCGCTGACCCAGCCCGAGTTGTTGCGGCTGGAGCGTTTCCTGCGATCCGGTGACAGCGGCGACGGCGCCATGACACTCAGCCATGCCCATGGCTTTCTGACCGCGATCGTGAGCGGACCGGAAAGCTTTGAGGCAGAGGAATGGATCCGCCTGATTTTCGACGAGCCGGTGTTCAGCGATGCCGCGCAGGTGCAGGACATACTCGGCCTCATCGTGCGGCTGCACGCCAGCATCGAGGCGGCCTTGCCGGTGCCCGGCAGCTTCCTTCCCATCTTTGAATACGTGGAGGCCGGAGGCGGGGGTACGGTGTATCGCGCCGAGCAATGGTGCGCGGGCTTTATTTCCGCCATGGCGTTGTGGACAGAGCCCTTGTCACGGACACTGCGTAACACCCTGGAACCGCTGTTCCTCATCGCAAGCCCGCAAAGCCGCGCGCAGCATGCGTTACAGGCCGCGCATTATGAGGAACTGTGCGCGCTCCTGCCGCCCATGGCCGAGGCGATTTACCGGCACTGGCACGGCAAGCCTGGGCAGGACTCCCCGCAGTAATTGCCCGGGTCGACGGAAAGTTGACGAATGTCGACATGGCGATGCGAATCCCGTTGCAGGCCAGGCACCATAATGGCCTATAATTCACCCCATAATTCAAAGAGTACCAACAACAAACAGAAGAAGGCGGCTGCAGCCGGCAATCCGGGCGGCTTGTCGCCGGGGGGGATGCCATGTTCGGGAAGTTGTTTGATTGGTTCAGGCTGCCTGTCGCAAGAGTGCCGGAGGATATCGCTGTCTGCGAGTTCGAGTGCGGCAAGCATGAATGCCGGCTGGAGGACTGGGAACATTGCGAACGCCGTCTGCAGGGACGTAGCCCGGATGCAGTGAATCACCAGCATTAGTCCGGCTGGTGCTTCGTCGGGTAAGGTCACAGCCTGTTCCGCGGCATCGGACCGGGTTGCCAGCGTGCCTGCTGCGGCCTTCCACCGCAGCCCGCTTCATGGATGTGTTGAGAGTTAAAACCGGTAATGAGTCCCCCTGACCCAGCGTCATCCACCTGCCTGCAGCCGGTATACGACTACCACGAAGCGACCAAGCATCGCTTCGAGGCCTTTGCCGACGGGCCGGGCTTCCTCGACTGGGCAACCCAGCCGGACCCGTTCCGGCGCTATAAGGGGGCAAGGCTGATCCCGCTGGAAACCATCGCCCCGACGGACGCGCCGCGCTACGATGCGATCTTCACCGCGGCAGCGACGCCTGCTGTTGCCCCCGTGAACCGTCATACGATCTCGCAGTTGTTCTACGACAGCCTCGCGCTCTCCGCCTGGAAACGCCTTGGTGAGACCCGCTGGGCACTGCGTGTGAACGCGTCCAGCGGCAATCTCCACCCGACGGAGGGTTACCTGGTGTGCGGGCCGGTCGAGGGGCTGTGCGGGCAACCCATGGTTTGTCACTATGCCGCGAAGGAACACAGCCTGGAGGTGCGGGCCGAATTTGATGCCGCGCTGTGGAACACGCTGTCTGCCGGCTTTCCCGCAGGCACCTTTTTCCTCGGGCTGACGTCCATCCACTGGCGCGAGGCCTGGAAGTACGGTCAGCGGGCCTACCGCTACTGTATGCACGATGCGGGACACGCGCTGGGTGCGCTGGCTATTGCCGCTGCCGGGCTGGGCTGGCAGGTGCGCCTGCTCGATGAACCCGCGACAGATGAACTGGCCCTGCTGCTGGGGACGTCTCAGCCGCACACGGCAGAGCCGGAGGAGCCGGATATGCTGCTGGCCTGTGTGCCGGGGCAGCAGGCGGGTGAACTGTCGGGACCGCCGGCTGCTGCACTGCAGGCCTTCGCGACACTGGCCTGGCAGGGGAGTCCCAACACCCTGAGCCCGTCTCACCTTGACTGGGGCATAGCGGCCTTCGCGTCCGGGTTGCGCAAGCCGCGCGCCGCAATCGCGTATGAAAAATTTATCAACCCGCCGCAGTCCGGCGTCCTGCCCCTGCGGCCAGCTTCGCTGCGCCGGGTGATCCGCCAGCGCCGCAGCGCGGTGGCCATGGACGGCCAGACAAGCCTGCCACGCGAGGACTTCTACCGTATGCTGGCGCGGACCCTGGCCGTGCCGGGCGCGGTACCGTTTGCTGCACTGCCGTGGAAATCCTGCCTGCACCTGGCGCTGCTGGTCCACCGGGTGGACGACCTTCCCCGGGGCCTGTACCTGCTGGTGCGTGACCCGCAGCAGACGGCG
>JASFOC010000170.1:0-5821 GCA_050116715.1 Gammaproteobacteria bacterium | reverse complement strand
GTCCGTGTCTTCCAGGGCACGGCGTGCCAGGGTGTTCTTGACGACGCGCAGATAGACGTTGTCCTCACGCGCCTTGACGCGCAGGTTCGTCAGATCCTCGACCGTCAGGCCGATGTATTGCGCCGCCACGGCGGAAAATGCACCTTTTGCAACCTCGGAAACTTCAGCAACAACAGCCTTTTTCTCTTCAAGAGTTAATGCCATTGCGTTTTACCTCTTCAGGAATTCCCCGGCGCAACTGCAGCGCCCGTTCCTTCCCCTGCTTTAAAACACGCCAGCCACCGGCCGACGCACGCTTGTTGGTGACTTGAAGACAGGTTGCGCCAGGCATCGTCTGCCGCGCGCGTACCTGTACACCCCTGTACAGCAAAAAATCTGTCCAGGCGCCACCCTCTGCGCAGGCCCCCCGGTTTACAACCGGACGATTAAACCCGACCTGTGCCGGGTACCTGCGGTCTTTGACGGCCACCGCTGCAGCCAGGCTGCAGCGACCAGCGCCAAACAGTGCCGTGCCGGGCCATCCAGCCGGACCGGCACGATAAAACTATGCGATCAGCGTACTGTGATCGATGTGCAATCCGGGCCCCATGGTTGTCGAGACCGATACCTTCTTCATGTAGACACCCTTGGCAGAAGTCGGCTTGGCCTTCATCAGGTCAGCCAGCAGGGCCACCAGGTTTTCCTTCAGCGCATCCACCTCGAAATCCACCCTGCCGATCGGCGCGTGAATGATGCCCGACTTGTCGGTCCGGTAGCGCACCTGGCCTGCCTTGGCATTCTTCACCGCGGTGGCGACATCCGGGGTCACCGTGCCAACCTTCGGGTTCGGCATCAGGCCACGGGGTCCCAGGATCTGTCCCAGGGTACCCACCACACGCATGGCATCCGGAGAGGCAATCACGACATCGAAATCCATGTTGCCCTTTTTCACTTCTTCCGCCAGGTCTTCAAAACCGACGGTGTCGGCGCCGGCCTCTTTGGCGGCATCCGCATTCGCACCCTGGGCAAACACCGCGACCCGCACGGTCTTGCCGGTGCCATTCGGCAGCACCGTGGCGCCACGCACAGCCTGGTCGGACTTGCGCGGATCAACACCGAGGTTGACGCTGACGTCAACCGATTCCTTGAACTTCACGCTGGAGAGTTCCTGCAGCAGGGCGATGGCCTCCTCAAGCGGATACTGCTTGCCGGGCGTCACCTTCTCCTGGATCGCCTTTGCACGTTTTGTCAGTTTGGCCATGATCAGGACTCCTCCACATCGAGGCCCATGCTGCGGGCGCTGCCGGCGATGATGCGAACGGCTGCATCCATACTCGCTGCATTCAGGTCAGGCATCTTGGTTGTTGCGATTTCTTCCAGCTGGGCGCGCGTGACCTTGCCCACCTTGACCGTGTTGGGCGTGCTGGAACCCTTGGGTACCCCGGCGATCTTCTTCAGCAGCACGGCTGCCGGCGGCGTCTTGGTGATAAAGGTGAAACTGCGGTCACTGTAGACAGTGATCACCACGGGGGTCGGCAGCCCCTTTTCCATTTTCTGCGTCTGCGCATTGAACGCCTTGCAGAACTCCATGATATTCACGCCGTGCTGGCCCAGTGCCGGGCCGACTGGCGGGCTCGGGTTGGCTTCACCCGCCTTCACCTGCAGCTTGATATAAGCCGTTATTTTCTTGGCCATCTATAGTTACTCCTGTGGGTTCAAGCGCCTTGCGGCTCCCCGGTTACAATTAAATTAAATGGGGTCTGGCCCTAAATTAAATGGGGTCTGACCCCATTTAATTTATGCCTTTTCCACCTGGCCGAATTCCAGCTCGACCGGTGTCGAGCGCCCGAATATCAGCACGGATACGCGCAGCCGGCTCTTTTCGTAGTTGACTTCCTCAACCACGCCGTTGAAGTCATTGAACGGGCCATCGGTGACGCGTACCACCTCGCCCACCTCGAACAGCACCTTGGGACGCGGCTTGTCGACGCCTTCCTGGACCCGCTGCAGGATCGCGTTGGCCTCGCGTTCCGTGATCGGCGCGGGCTTGTCACTGGACCCGCCGATGAAACCCAGTACCTTCGGCGCATCCTTGACCAGGTGCCAGGTGTCCTCGTTCATTTCCATCTGCACCAGCACGTAGCCGGGAAAAAACTTGCGTTCGCTGCGGCGCTTGGCGCCCTCGCGCATTTCCACGACCTCTTCGGTCGGCACCAGGATCTCGCCGAACGAGTCCTTCATGCCGGCGCGCGCGATGCGTTCCTCCAGCGCGCGCTTGACCTGGTTCTCAAAACCCGAGTAGGCGTGCACGACATACCATTGCAATGCCATTGTCAGCTTCCCTGTCCGGTCAGTAGTTGAATGGCCCACAGCAGGACCATGTCCAGCAGCCAGAGGAAAATGCCAACGATGAACACCATCAGCACCACAGCCAGGGTCGTCTGCACGGTCTCCTGCCGGGTCGGCCAGACGACACGACGCACCTCGTTCTGCGCACCGCTGATAAATCCGAGCACGTTCCTGCCCAGGCCGGTCTGCGCCGCGACAAAAACCGCGATCGCAGCCACCGCCAGCAGGCCCAGCACGCGCAGCACCAGGTGCTGGTCCTCGTAGTGATAGAAGGCATAGATACCGCCGGCGACCATCAGCACGGCGACACCGAGCTTCAGGCTGTCAAGCCGGCTGCTTTCTGCATCAACTTTCGTATTCATCCATTCCTGCCGTGTCTGGCAGGCCAGGAGGGAATCGAACCCCCAACCTGCGGTTTTGGAGACCGCCGCTCTGCCAATTGAGCTACTGGCCTAAACTCGTAAGTGATATGTGAAAAGTAAAACGTGAAAAGTGTAGCTGCATACCCGGGCAAACCGATTCCCGAGTCTCACGCTTCTGTCTTTTACTTTTTACCCTTCACTTCTCACTTTTCACTCGTCAATCACTCGATGATCTTGGAGACCACGCCGGCGCCCACGGTACGGCCGCCTTCACGCACCGCAAACCG
This sequence comes from Gammaproteobacteria bacterium, assembly GCA_050116715.1. Lineage (GTDB taxonomy): Bacteria > Pseudomonadota > Gammaproteobacteria > UBA9214 > UBA9214 > UBA9214. Next base: position 2,844 of record JASFOC010000170.1, on the reverse strand, counting down.
CAGACCCTCTTCCATCGCGATCGGCGCAATCAGCGACACCGTCATCTTCACGTTGTCACCCGGCATCACCATCTCCACCCCTTCCGGCAGATCACACGCTCCCGTCACGTCCGTCGTGCGGAAGTAAAACTGCGGACGGTAACCGTTGAAGAACGGCGTGTGACGACCACCCTCGTCCTTGCTCAGCACGTACACCTCGGCCTCGAACTTCGTGTGCGGCGTAATCGAACCCGGCTTCGCCAGCACCTGACCGCGCTCCACGTCCTCGCGCTTCGTGCCGCGCAGCAGCACACCCACGTTGTCGCCCGCACGACCCTCGTCCAGCAGCTTGCGAAACATCTCCACACCCGTGCACGTCGTCTTCTGCGTGTCCTTGATGCCGACAATCGCTATCTCCTCGCCCACCTTGATCACGCCGCGCTCGATGCGCCCCGTCACCACCGTGCCACGACCGGATATCGAAAATACGTCCTCAACCGGCATCAGAAAATCTCCGTCAACCGCACGCTCCGGCTCCGGTATGTAACGGTCCATCTCCTCAACCAGCTTCAGAATCGACGGCACACCAATCTCGCTCGTGTCGCCTTCCAGCGCCTTCAGCGCAGAACCCGTCACGATCGGCGTGTCATCCCCCGGAAAGTCGTAACTGTCCAGCAGCTCGCGAATCTCCATCTCCACCAGCTCCAGCAACTCCGCATCGTCTACCTGGTCCGCCTTGTTCATGTACACCAATATATAGGGCACACCCACCTGGCGACTCAGCAGAATGTGCTCCCGCGTCTGCGGCATCGGACCGTCCGCTGCACTCACCACCAGAATCGCACCGTCCATCTGCGCCGCACCCGTGATCATGTTCTTCACGTAGTCAGCGTGCCCCGGACAGTCCACGTGCGCGTAGTGACGCGTGTCACTCTCGTACTCCACGTGCGCCGTCGCAATCGTGATGCCACGCGCACGCTCTTCCGGCGCATTGTCAATCTGATCGTAGGCCTTGAACGTGCCACCGTGCTGCTCCGCCATCACCTTCGTGATCGCCGCCGTCAGCGTCGTCTTGCCATGATCCACGTGACCAATCGTTCCCACGTTTACATGCGGCTTCGTTCGTTCAAATTTTTCCTTGGACATTGCGCCTGACTCCCCTTGCGGTACTTTAACTCTGAGAAAAATACATCAATACACGTCTGGAGCCCATAACCGGATTTGAACCGGTGACCTCTTCCTTACCAAGGAAGTGCTCTACCGACTGAGCTATATGGGCAAAATTTAATGGGGTCAGACCCCATTTTTTACACTTCACCTTTCATTACATACTTGGAGCGGGTGATGGGAATCGAACCCACGTCATCAGCTTGGAAGGCTGAGGTTCTACCGTTGAACTACACCCGCCGAACCCGCGTCACTCGCCTGCTTCTCGCTTCTCGTATTTGGTGGAGGGGGGAGGATTTGAACCTCCGAAGGCTGAGCCGTCAGATTTACAGTCTGATCCCTTTGACCGCTCGGGAACCCCTCCAAAAATGCAAGCCCGCTATTGTGTTGCAGACGCTGTTACGTGTCAACAGCTATACACAGGTTGCTCCCGCGAACCTGCGCGGTTAATGTGCTGCGCGAACCAAGCCGGAGAATCACCGGACACAGGCCGCCACCCGCCCCAAATAACAAACCCCATCGAGGGGCTGAAATCACTGCCAGGGCCAGTCGCCTGCAGGCAATAACTGTTTGTCCATGAACATATTTACACGCGTCATATCATGAACCGCAGATGATATTTCCTGGTTGCGGGCAGGGCGCAAGCCTTGCCTGTTATCATGGCGCTTTCCCGGCAGTCATCAACCGGGAAATATACACGCCCTTGCGGATAAGCGCATCTGCACCGCCGGCCTGAAGCAAGCCACGTTTCGACAAATTATTGGCGCCCAGGACCTGCCAGGAGAAAACGCTGGACCATCACCCTGATCCGCTTTGCCATGCCATGGGTGTTTTATCTTATTTACCGATCACGCAGTTTTGAACAGGTGGCCGCGACTGTCACGCGGGGTGATGGGCTCAGAGAGAGGGAGCCCGCTGCTGGTCGACGCACCCGATCGCCGCAACGCATCAATCCGTGGCAACTATCGGTGAAACTGCCGGGAAAACGTGACCTTGGCGTCCTGTCCGAAATCAGCCCGGCACGACCGCACCGTCCGGACCCGGCTTCACTGGCTGAAATGGCCGTGCTGGACGTTTTCCCCCAGCAGCGCCTGGAAGGTCTCGGCACTGACATGGATCAGCTGTTCGTGATCTCCGGCCTCGAAAAAGATATCCGGCTGCTCTGCAATGGCATCATCGACCACCGTCTCCACACCATAAGCGGACCCGATCGGAGGCAGTGCCCCGATCTCACAATCAGCAAACAGCCCGCCAAGCTCATGCTCGGTAGCCAGCACGAGATTCCGGTTTAGCTGACGCTGCAATTCCTGCAGGTTGACATGACGGCTGGATGGGAGCACCACCATCAGATACCCCTGCTCATCCTCGAGGACCACTGACTTGGCAAGACGGGCGCCCGGCACGTGGGCTGCTTCGGCACTCTCGCCGCTGGTCGCGCTATGGGGATGTGTCAGCACGTCGTATTCCACATCCTGCGCCAGGAGAAAATTTGAAACGGTCGCTGCAATAGCCATGGCAACCCCCTCCGCTAGTCGCTACACAGTCCAGTATAGAACATGCCTGCCCTGGCGCCTGATTCACGCTGCCCCGACGCCAGCGCGGTCCCTGAACTCGCGGAGTCTGGCATACCATTCAATCAGGTCAGCCAGTGAGAAAACCGCATTTGCGGGGCTTGGGTTGGGTGTGACGAATACCCTG
>JASFOC010000169.1:0-5830 GCA_050116715.1 Gammaproteobacteria bacterium | reverse complement strand
AGCTTCACCGACAATCTTGAGTGTGTCTACTCTCCGGCACGCTTGCATCTAATCGGGACTGGAGGACTTTATGAAGCATCGTGTGCCGTCTTTAATTTCCGGCGTATCTGCTGTTGCACTGGGTATCGCCGCCGTGCTGTCCCCTGTCAGCGCGTCAGCGGACAGTGATCCGGTATTCAATCGTATTGCGACATTCCCGGTGTATCTCAACACCGATGTGGATGATGAAACTGTTGCCGAAATTGTCGATGCCAGCAAGGACGGCAAGACCCTTGTTTACACCGACAGCCAGACCGAGAAACTTGGCTTTGTCGATATCAGGAAGCCCGGCAAACCGGTAGCACTGGGCGCAATCGACGTGGGCGGTGAGCCGACTTCTGTTGGCGTTGCCGGTGACTACGCACTGGTTGCCGTAAATACTTCACCCAGCTTTGTCGCGCCGAGCGGTCACCTGCACGTGGTCAACATCGCCACGCAGACCATCGTTGCGACACACGCCCTGGCCGGCCAGCCCGACTCGGTCGCTATTAGCCCGGATGGCAAGTATGCCGCCATCGTGATCGAGAATGAGCGCGACGAGGACCTGGGTTCGGGTGAGCCGCCGCAGGCACCGTCCGGCCTGCTGCAGATTGTTGACCTGCTCGGTGCGCCTGCCGCGTGGACTGTGCGCAATGTCAGCCTCGACGGTGTCGCTGATCTGTACCCGAATGATGCTGAGCCGGAATACGTCGACATCAACAGCAACAACCTCGCTGTGGTCACCATGCAGGAAAACAACCACATTGCCCTGGTTGACCTGGTAACCGGCACGGTGGTGAATGATTTCCCGGCAGGCACGGTCGATCTCGACCTGATCGATACACAGGAGGAGGATCCGGCACTGATCAGCCTGACCGATTCCCTGACAGGTGTGCCGCGTGAGCCGGATGGCGTGACCTGGCTAACCGACACGACATTTGCCACTGCCGATGAGGGTGACCTGTTCGGCGGCAGCCGCGGCATCACGGTGTTCGACATCGACGGCAATGTGCTGTTCTCTTCAGGCAATGAACTCGACCATAACACCGTACGCCTGGGTCACTACCCGGATGGGCGCTCTGGCAACAAGGGTAACGAAACAGAGAATGTGGAGTTCGCAGAAATCAATGGCGAGAAGTTCCTGTTTGCCTGCTCGGAGCGCTCCAGCGTAGTTTTCGTCTACAAGCTGACCGGCAAGGACAAGACACCGGTGCTGGTGCAGACCCTGCCGTCTGCGTTGGGTCCGGAAGGCATCAAGGCCATCCCGAGCCGTGGTTTGCTAGTGGCCGCTACTGAGGAGGACAGCCGTGATGACGGATTCCGTGGCACGTTGACCATCTACCAGGCCGGCAAGGGCGATGCCGATTACCCGTATATCAAATCCGCCGATCGCAGTGACGGTACGCCGATTCCGTGGGCTGCATTGTCCGGCTTTGCCGTAGATCCGCATGACGACGACACGATTTACACCATCCATGACAGCTTCTTCCAGCAGAGCCGTATTTACACCATGGACGTCAGCAGCCATCCGGCTGTGATCACCGGTGAGACCGTGCTCATGGACGGCGCGCTGACCGTGGATCTCGATCCGGAAGGTATCGCCGTCAGTGCCAGTGGCGATGGCAGCTTCTGGGTTGCCTCGGAAGGTGCCGGTACAGTGGGTGATCCGGCTCGCCCGGTCACCAGCAACAGTGTCGTAGTCCATGCCGATGCCAGTGGCAGCATCATCGAAACCATCGCTCTGCCCGCCGAAGTAAATGCCCTGCAGGTGCGTTTTGGATTCGAGGGTGTGGCATCCGTGATGGAAGGTGGTAATGAAATTCTCTACGTCGCCTTCCAGCGCGCCTGGGCCGGTGATCCGCTGCCAAACAACAGTACGGATGGAGGCAAGGTACGTATCGGCCGCTATGACACCACTACCGGTAACTGGACCTTTGCCTATTATCCGCTGGATGTACGCGAGTCGCCAAATGGTGGCTGGGTTGGCCTTTCTGAAATCACTTCACTGGGTGGTGGCGAGTTCGCCGTAGTTGAGCGTGACAACCAGGCCAACACTGATGCTCGCATCAAGCGCATCTACAGCTTCTCGGTTGACGGTGTCGCCTTCCAGCCGCAGGGTGCTGCATTCGAAACCTTGTCGAAGTCACTGGTGCGTGACCTGATACCGGATCTTGAGGCAACCAACTCTCTGGTTGTCGAGAAGATCGAGAGTCTGGCCGTCACATCAAAGGGTGACATGCTGTTTGCCAATGACAACGACGGTGTGGATGACAACAGTGGCGAGACCCAGCTGATCCGCATCAGGAAGGGTTTCAAGTAACCGCCTTTAATAACTGCGTCTGTCAGTTGCTATCCAGGGCCAGAAGCAATTCCGGCCCTCTTTTTTGAGGGTGATGTCTACGTAGTACTACTTAGTGCCTGCAGGTTGAATGCACCGCTCATCGTCGTGCTTGGGCACGTTCACCCAAGGACTGACCGGATATGTCTTCAGATTACCCGAGGGAGCTGAATTCAGGTGCCGCATGATTTCCTCCTTGTCAGTCATCCGGGAATCCAGCCACAGGTCGTAAAGTGCCGGGGCGATGATGGCGGGCATGCGCTCATGCAGGGGTTTCATGACTTCATTGGCCGGCATCACGATGATGCTGCAGCAGTCCAGGGTCTCACCGTCGCCCTCCCAGCGATCCCAGAGACCGGCGAAGGCGAACACGTCACCGTCACGCATCCTTATGTAATGCGGAATCTTGTGGCCATTGACCAATTTCCATTCGTAGAAGCCGTCCGCCGGGATCAGACATCGGCGATGCTTGAACGGGGCCCGGTAGGTCGGTTTCTCGGCGACGGTCTCTATCCGGGCGTTGATGGTGGAATACTTGGTCTTGGGTTCCTTGGACCAGCTCGGCACCAGTCCCCATTTGGCCAAGATCATTTCCGTGCCGGCTTCGGAGTCCCTGATGATGGGGATGTCCTGGGAGGGCGCGACGTTGAACCGGGGTTTCAGGCCGAGCGGTTTCGTGTGTTCCAGGTGGAAGGCTTCCCTGATTCGGGATTCCGGCGTGTGGAGTGTGAATCTGCCGCACATGGGAACATGCTACATCGGTGTCAGCTTATCGCTACAGAGACAAGCCTCAACTTACTCGTTGCCAACACCGCATCCATGGACAGACACGGGAACTGCCAGCGATCTGGTAAGGCCGTTATAGAGTCCTGAATGCAATTCTAGCCAACACCGGGAAATAAAAAAGCGGCCCGAAGGTCACTGTGAGGATGGTTAACTGTCTATCTGGGCTGTCGGTTAGTGATTACCCATTTTCGAGAGTATGATCTTCAGGTCTTCAAACCCTAGCTTTGGCTTGCGACGGTCAGGCAATTTCCTTCGACATCGGGTCACTGACATCCCCCTACTATCTGTTAATGGAAATTCAACGGGTAGATCAATGCGGCGACTGCCGTTTTGTCTCATGATTAGTTTCAAGTTAGTCGACTTCTTTGTTTGTGTGGATAACCCACCTGTAACATGGATATTAAGATTAAATCATATGAAATTCAGTTTAGTTGTAATCCCGCATGTTTAATCCAGACCAGACATGCGGATAGCATGAGAGAACTGCCTGAATAAAGTAAAGCGCTGATCAAAATATAACAAGAAATCCCAAGTCCGCTTACTAAATGGACGATAGGAATTGCATTCTTTAGATTCATACTCCCTGCAAAATGCGGTAATTGTTATGTGTTAAACACTATAAAGATAGTAGGGGGTTCCGGATGCGTCTATTGTGGTAACTACTTAAAAAACCATCATAGTTGATGGTCCAAGTATCCGCATTGGTTCGAAGATGGCCGATCGGTATACGGCCTCAAAACGGCAAATTCCAGCGTCTTCCTGATCTGTAGACAGATTCCCTGAATCTCCGAGTCGGAGTCAGGAAAGCAGTTCTAGGCTGTTGACTAATAACACTACTTTGATAGTCGGAACCTTTCATTAAGAATTGGCAATAACGATCAACACCAGTACAAGCGCTATAGCGAAAACAAGGGGCTCCCAACTAGGCGTTGATCTTCTAAGAGGCATATAACACCTCCTCATAATGGTAAAGGCGATTTTGTAATAAGTTTCATGCAGATTACCAAAGAGGTGATATTGTTTTATTAGTAATTTGTTACTGTTTTGTTACTCTTTTATGAACAAGCATGCCGTGAAGTCTCAAGTTGGTAGAAATATAACGGTACGGTATGGTCTCAAATGGTACGACTTCAGTGTGTTCCTGACCGAAGAACAGGCTTTTTAAATGTCCTGATTGAACCAGCATGGGTGTTTTGTATGGACTCAAAGACCGCCGTTCAGTGAAGGTAAATACAACTGGTCAGGCTATGACGTGGATGCCGCAGAAGAGGACATACATTGTAAAGAAATTTACCCCGAAGGGCTCGTGGCTGCTGTTGAAGCTAAGCCAAGCTGCTTTCTTGCGCCTGCCCATCACCATCAATCCGACACGCGAAAATGTATCTGCCCTCTATTCTGTTAATTCGTTATCTTGCAAGATCAGGCAGAGAGGCTAGTTTTAGCACTCTCCCGGGGCTTTCCACATACCATCCGCTCTGCGGATGATAGTTGAGTCAGGCCATAAAAAAGCGAAGGCACCGCTAGGGGTGCCTTCGCCACATTGTGCGAAGCTGGCCCTGACGAGCCCGCGGTGTACAATGACCGATAATTTCTAGTCGTCACTACCGGCCGCCGGGAACGGTCCCAGGTAGCCGGTGTAACCTCGCGCCTCTTTAGGCACTAGAAGGGCGTTCTGATCAGACTCGCCGAACGGGTGCTGGATGACTGACATAATGTAACTGAAGCCGTTGATGTCGGCATAGAAATACGGCGAGGTGGTCTCCGAACCGTACGGCGTCGTCTGGACCCGAGTGAGTTCGTTGCGCTCCACGTTGAAGGCCCAGATCATGTCATTCTGATGCTCCCCCGTGTCCTCACCTATGATCAGGGTCTTGTAACCCGGAATGAATGTCAGGTTGTCCGGTTCGGCAATTGCGTTCAGGTCACACTCGTTCTTGGCATACGGACCATCTGCCGGATACAGGTTGTCAACAAGTGCTCCGTTGCCGTAGGTGCGCGGCAGACCTGCGACCACACCGTACATGTTCGTGGCGACGTAGTTGGGATCCAGGTCCAGACCATACACCGTACCACAGTAGTTGTAGGGCACACTGATGTCACCTGTACCATCGGTCATGGCATTTCTAACACGCGACATGGCCAGATACATGATATTGGTATCGGGATCGAGAGTGATGCCTTCCATCTTTTCCCACTCGGTAGTCGCCCCCATCAGGCCGGCATAGCGGCTGGTCTCCAGGAAGGCGGCCGCCTTGGAGATCTCGGCCGCGCTCATGCCCAGACCGTTGCTTGTCTTGAGCTTCAGGCATTCGCCGGAGGAACCAGTATCGCGGTTGATTATGGTGGTGCACCCCGTCACATCCTCGTCGAAGATGTCGGCGAAGGTGACGCCGCGGTCGATGATCGCGCGAATTTCGGCGTCGTTGGCATGACCCAGCTCGATCCAGCTGATATTGCCCGCACCGCCGTCACGCAGGTCGTCAGCAACACGCTCATTGCTACCGGCATAGTAGGATGTCTGGCTGAACTTGGCGGCGTACAGCGCCCCGGAACTCAGATCTCCCTCCCGATCAGCCTCAAAGCGGAATAGGCCAACACGGGAACCGTCATCGGAGGTGTAGACGGTCTTCTCATTTGGCATGACGTAGGACAGCTCGATCGCGACACGGCCCATGGCGTAATGCTTGA
>JASFOC010000168.1:0-5830 GCA_050116715.1 Gammaproteobacteria bacterium | reverse complement strand
AGAGTTCTTCCACTGCCTTCCTGGTGTCATGGCGCAGATGCTGCGGATCCCGCTCGTCGACATCGGCCGGTTCACCATCCGTCACCAGCAGGATCAGCTTGCGTTTTTCCGGCTGCTTCAGCAAATGATGCCCGGCATGCCGCAGTGCCGCACCCATGCGCGTTGACAGGCCGCCCTTCATGCCGGACAGGCGTGCCTTGGCTTCATCATCAAAATGCTGGTTGAAATCCTTGAATCGATAGTACTGCACATCGTGGCGCCCGTCAGAGGCGAAACCGTGAATGGCATAGGGGTCGCCAATGCCTTCGATTGCAGTGGAGACCAGTGTCGCCGCTTCACGCGTCAGTTGCAGTACTGTCTTGTCGGAACCGGACATTGCCTCGTTGGTGGACTCTGACAGGTCCAGCAGCAGCACCACGGACAGGTCACGGGTCTTGAGGACATTACGCATGGTGATGCGTGTATTGGGTTGCCGTCCCATGCGGATCGAAACCATGGCGTCGATCGCGGCATTGATATCGATCTCGTCACCGTCTTCCATATTACGCACCCGCTGCACGCCCTCGGGCGTCAACAGGTCGATGATCTGCTTGATGCGATGCGCGATCGGCTTGTATTCGGTGATAATGTCATGGATGTCATCCGGATCACCCATGGGCTGGCGACGCTCGTAGACCGTCACCCAGTCCGGGCGTGCCAGCTGTATCTGGTAGTCCCATTCAGGATAGTGGAACGGGTCCGAAACCGGTTCCTTGCCCCACATTTCGTTGAAGCTCCTGGTGTTCTCCAGGTCGTCCTCGTAGGGATACATCTCGGTTGTACAGGTCCATATCTCCTGTGCATCATCACCGGCAAGCTCGCAATCCACTTCATTGGCCATCTCCATGACACTGACCTGCTTGCGCACCTGGCGCTGGCTGGCCGGTACGTACTCATGCTCGACGTCCCAGCTCAGTTCCGCGAACTCCCATACGAAGCGGTTGTCATCCCGGTACGGCAAGCGGATGCGTTCCAGGATCCGCAGGCTGGGCACTTCCCTGCGCGCAGAGAAGTAATTGAACAATTCAAGGCCCATGTGCCAGGAAAACCGGGCATCATCCTGGCGTTCCTCGATCTGCTGGTGAAAGCGGTCGGCAAACTCGTTCAGTTCGGGCTGGTCACAGCGAACCGCAGGGTCCAGCAGCATCAATGCCACGCGCTCGAGCACCGCCATGGTCGGGTGCTCGGGTTCCTCCTCGTACTCCTGCGCCAGCAGGGAACGCCACAGGTTCCAGAGGCCGGGAAATTCCTGAATGGCCCTGTATTCGACACGCGCATCCTCGAGCATGCCGATAAAATTCATCTGTGCCGGAGAGAGCTCTTCCGCAGACAGCGCAGCACGGGTATAGCTCATGTGTGCAGCCATGTGAGCGGCAGTTGCACGATAGACCTCCAGCCCGGGGATGTCGCCAATGTCATCGACCGCATCAGGCATGTGCAGCACGTGCGTCTCGATATAGGGGCGAAAATCAGCGAAGTCCGCGCCTGTCGGCCGCAGAAAGAAATCACGGCCCCACAGGGCGCGCAGGTAGAAATTGAGCTTGCGCTGGGTTTTCACAAACAGGACGCCACGCCGTTCTTTCTGCAGCATGGCCAGACTGTCCTTGGATTCCAGATTAAAGTAGGCAGTCAGGTTGTTGTAGTCACGCCGATAGGCCTGCGCCCCGAAGTTAGCCCAGCGGCGCAGGCCGCTCAGGGTGAGCTTGGAAAGCAGGTCGTCGATGTGATTCAGCATGGGCCGCACACCGCGCGCAGCAGTCGATGCAAGCTGGTGGATCAGGGTCAGATAGCCGCGGAACAGTTCGGCGTCGCCCAGCCGGCGTGCTGCGGACGGCATGCTGTTGAAGAACAACTCAATGACCTCGCCCGAGGTCAGCGAGGAAAGCTTCATCGCGGCGGTCAGGCAATCGCTAACAACGTCCTCACCGCATTCTTTGGCAACGAGCGGAATTTCCTGCAGATAGGTGGTCACGACACCGGTGCCGCGGCCAAGATTTGCCAGTGCCCTGGCGCCATCCATGTATTCCTCCAGACCGGCTGGAGACATTACCCGGGAGGCTTCCAGAAATGTTGCATTCAGCACGTCCCGGATCTCGGGAGACGCGTCCCGGAGTGCTGCGTCGTAGTCTTCCAGTTTTACTGACATGTCAGTGCCCTGACAACAAGCTGTTTATTCAACCGAAGAAGGTCTGCACGGCCGCATTCAGGGTATCGCGCATGTCCGGATCATCCGTTAGCGGGGTCACCATGGTCATGGTGCAAGCCGCTTCCGGGTTGACGCCCTTGGCGATCATCTGTCCGGCATAGACCAGCAGGCGGGTCGAGATGCCTTCATCGAGTCCGTGTCCCTTGAGGTTGCGTGCCCGGTGTGCGATCTGCACCAGTTTCTTCGCAGTCGCCTCATCCACACCGGACTCCGTCGCCACGATCTGGATTTCCTTTTTTTCTTCCGGATAGTCGAAGTCGAGGCCGCCGAAGCGCTGCTTGGTGGACTGCTTGAGGTCTTTCATCAGGCTCTGGTAGCCGGGATTATAGGAAATGACCAGCTGGAAATCCGGATGGGCCGTGATCAATTCGCCCTTCTTGTCGAGTGGCAGGGTGCGCCGGTGGTCCGTCAACGGGTGTATCACGACGGTCGTATCCTGCCGCGCCTCTACCACCTCATCGAGATAGCAGATCGCGCCATGGCGTGCAGCCGTGGTCAAGGGTCCGTCCTGCCACTTGGTGCCTTCCTTGTCGAGCAGAAAACGGCCGACCAGGTCGGATGCCGTCATGTCCTCGTTACAGGCAACCGTGATCAGTGGCTTGCCCAGCTTCCAGGCCATATATTCGACAAAGCGCGACTTGCCGCAACCCGTCGGACCCTTGAGCATCATGGGCATGCGTACCTCATAGGCGGAACTGTAGAGATCGAGTTCATTGCCAACGGGCTCGTAATACGGCTCGGTATTGATTTTATACTGATTGATATCCAGTGATTCAGACATAACGCACCTTTTTCCAGTCGTTGTTACTTCTCGTCGATGATCTCGTATTCACCAGACCAGCCGGCCGCCTTTGCCCTGGTAATGGCTGCCGCATGTATCCGCTGGTGGCGTTCACGGACAGGAGCCGGTAACTGGCTGACCATGCAACCATACTTGTCCCACTCGGCATTGACCATGTGCAGCAGGTTTTCGATCTGGCTCCGCTTCCAGCCCTTGCAGTTCTCCGTCTCGGGAAGCAGTTCAAATACCCAGGCATCACGAATGATCCTGCCAATGGTGGTCATTGCACCATTAATGTCTGCATCGACTCCTACGTAGGTATCCGGCCTTGTCATACTAAAAAGCCCCTGCCCAACGGCTGCCAGGCAGGGGCTGCATGTTGCTACGACCCAAGAGTCTTATACAGCAGTGCCACGGTAAATCACCATGGCTGCACCGGCGGACTGTGCAAAGTTGTCGAAGCCCAGCAGGCGCACGTGATTGTTCGGGTGCGCCTTGTGGCAGGCCTCGAGCTCGGCCAGGATGGTGTCCACGTTGGTCTCGCCAAACATCGGCAGCTTCCACATGTACCAGTAATGACCGGTCGCATTTTCCGGTTCCGTGTGTTCGATACCCGGGTTCCAGCCCTGGTCAACGATGTACTGGATCTGGGCACGCGTTGCCTCCGCACTCAAGGCCGGCAGGTAGGAAAAGGTTTCAAACTTGCGGCTCTCGGCGGGATTACTCAGACTCGAGTTGTAATCTTGTACGTCACTCATTTCATATTCTCCAGGCTAAAATTCATTCAATTTGACTGATCAGGCGAGGCCTGCCAGGGTGGCGAGCCCCGCCCGAGTGCTTCCTGCGACAGCGCGCTTACTTGTGCGCGACGTCGATCTTGTCAACGGTGTCAAATTCGAATTTGATTTCTTTCCAGGTCTCCATGGCAGCAGCCAGTTCCGGGCTGTGCTTGGACGCGGCAGTAAGAATTTCCTTACCTTCTTTCTCCAGCTCGCGGCCCTGGTTACGTGCTTCCACACAAGCCTCGACGGCGACGCGGTTAGCGGCTGCACCGGCTGCGTTGCCCCAGGGATGACCCAGGGTGCCGCCACCGAACTGCAGCACGGAGTCATCACCGAAGATGCTGACCAGCGCCGGCATGTGCCAGACGTGGATGCCACCCGAAGCGACGGGCAGAACGCCCGGCATTGCGCCCCAGTCCTGATCGAAGAAGATACCGCGGGAACGGTCTTCCTTGATGTAGGAATCGCGCATGATGTCGATCCAGCCCAGCGTCGCATCGCGGTCACCTTCCAGCTTGCCGACCACGGTACCGGAATGCAGGTGGTCACCGCCGGACAGGCGCAGGATCTTGGTCAGTACGCGGAAGTGGATACCGTGGTGCGGGTTGCGGTCGAGCACCGCGTGCATGGCACGGTGGATGTGCAGCAGCATGCCGTTGTTCTGGCACCACTGCGCCAGCTGGGTATTGGCAGCCCAGCCACCGGTGATGTAGTCGTGCATGATGATCGGTGCGCCGATTTCCTTGGCGTACTCGGCACGGCGCATCATCTCGTCAGCAGTCGGCGCAGTCACGTTCAGGTAGTGGCCCTTGCGCTCACCGGTCTCGGCTTCCGCCTTGTGGATGGCTTCCATGACGAAGTCAAAGCGATGTCTCCAGCGCATGAAGGGCTGCGAGTTGACGTTTTCGTCGTCCTTGGTGAAGTCCAGACCGCCGCGCAGACCTTCGTAGCAGGCACGTCCATAGTTCTTGGCTGACAGGCCCAGCTTCGGCTTGATGGTGCAGCCCAGCAGCGGCCGGCCATACTTGTTCAGCAGGTCACGCTCGACCTGGATGCCCTGAGGTGGTCCATTGCAGGTCATCACATAGGCAACCGGAAAGCGGATATCTTCCAGGCGCAGGGCGCGCAGCGCCTTGAAGCCGAATACGTTACCGACCAGAGAGGTCATCACGTTGACAACCGAGCCTTCCTCGAACAGGTCGATCGGGTAGGCGACAAAGGCGTAGAAGCAGGTGTCATCACCCGGGACGTCTTCGATCGCGTAGGCACGGCCCTTGTAGTAATCCAGGTCGGTCAGCAGGTCGGTCCACACCGTGGTCCAGGTACCGGTTGAGGACTCAGCGGCAACCGCGGCAGCAACCTCTTCACGCGGCACGCCTGCCTGGGGGGTAATCTTGAAACACGCCAGAATGTCTGTGTCTTTCGGCGTGTACTCGGGCATCCAGTAGGTTTCGCGGTATTCTTTTACACCCGCATCATATTTTTTAGCCATAGTTTAGATTCTCCTGATTGGGATTTGGCTCGCATGCAGAACCCGTGGGGCCGCAAATTATACACCTGCAACATCACCGGTTCGATAAATTCGGGATGCGTATTGTGGCAAACCCAACCCATAAATAATAGTAAATAATAATGATAGATTTTATAAATGTATGCTTATTAATTTAACAGCCTATTTATTCAGGCTTTTTCTCATCTTCTCCATCGAGCGGCATCTCGTAGGCCGCCATGCTCGGGCGCTCCAGTGCATCATGCTCGGTTGACTTGCGCGCACCGCGGCGTGCCAGGTGCTGCTCCAGTGCATCATGTTTCAGGGCAATGGTTTCCTCGCCGTACATGATCTGGCGGATCATCCGGTCACCGAAACGCAGTAACGCCATGTCATCGGTCAGCAGCTCGTCCCGGGTGGCATCATCAATATCGTAGGTGGTGCTGAAACCGGTGCTGCGGACAAATTCGCGGAAGCGGTCCAGGTCGTAACAGGCCATGAAGAAAAACCTCAGGCTGGTCTTGGACATGTTG
>JASFOC010000167.1:0-5842 GCA_050116715.1 Gammaproteobacteria bacterium | reverse complement strand
CTATAAGGTTATTGAAACAGCCTTTGCAATGCATTGATGATTTTCAAAGTAACTGATGTTCAGAATAAGCACCGTACGGATATGGGTTGATATTTCCCTATCCGTATCGTGTCCTTGAATGTCGTCTTTCAGTATATTCTGTTGAAAAACTCGAAAACCTGATGAGAGAGAATTCCAGTCAAACGGTATTCTTTCCAAAAGTGTGATTCTAACTTGGCGCCTCAGGCAATCCTGACGACATAACTCTCGAAATATCCCTCCAATTTCCTCCCGTAATGCCCCGTAGATCGACTGCTTACGACACTTCGGCACAAAAACAATGTGATATCTGCAATAATGCTTAACGTGAGCATGGCTCTGCCACTCTCTCATATTGGCCTCCTGTTCGAACTTGCCGGTTCAATGGGAGGCGCGCGCATCCAGATCCTTGAGGAGGGCATCCATAATGCGCGCAGCACGCTAGATACTCTCTTTGCCCACACGAATATCAAGGCAGCGCTTCACCTTGGGCCTGACCATACCATGGTCATCGGCCCCTGCTGCACGAAGACTCTTTGCAGTTTTCTCGACCAGTGGAAGCGGATCAATCAATTCATCGGGAACCACAATCTTATTATCAGGATGCGCTTCAGATTCTACATAACCTGCAACGTCCTGTAGTTCTTTTGTCTCTTCGAGGATGTGCCCCCGTTTATTGAGATTCACTACGGCTTTCTGTCCGGCTTTGATTTTCGGTAATTTTGCTCGTAGCGGCACCTGCCCACTTTGTACCCGGGCCCAGTAGCCGCGACCTGGAACCGGGATGCCCATGCGTGTACAGTCCTTGGCAAGTCCGCGATCTGACATGCCATCACGCTGAGCCAGCCTAGTCACCGGTTCTGCCCAGACCTGGGCATAGAGTTCTTCGCGTGTTAGTTCAGTACAATGATCACCCCTTCCCATGATTTTTCTCCTAAGAGCAAAAACTCAGGGATGAATTCTATACTTTTCAAAATCCGTCGTTACTAATCGTGCGGCAAGCACTAAGGAATGCCTGATTAGTCCAGTGTCTGCTGATTCCGGAGATCCAGACTGTGAATCAGCGCGTGGTTTTGGCACCGATCGGCTTGCCAAGCCTCTGAGTTACGGAAAGTCGGCCGAGTCAGAATTGAATGCCGATTCACACGGAAGTAGCATACGCCATCAGATAATGTATTATTTTTGACCACCCTTCAGGCGAGCGCTTCCAGACCGTGCATATCAACCAGGTTCAGTAACTTTAATGAAGGGCCATTCGGTTTTTTCTGACCCTGCTCCCACTTCTGCACAGTCGAAGGACTCGTGTTCAGATAAGCTGCGAATACCGCCTGACTCGCCTTATGGCGCGTGCGTAGACGTTTGATCTGTGTCGGCGTATAGATCTTCACCGGCGGCAGGCACAGCGCATCGAACTCGCGCATGGTCATAGCATCCATCGCGCCCGCCTTGTGCAGGCCCTTCGCTGTCTCATGTACCGTTTTCAAGATTGACTTAGCCATCTTCCTTTACCTCTATCAATTCACCGGCCTTGATAGCTTTTACCAACGCCGGGTTGGTATAGCCCAGTAATTGTGTTGCCAGCAACTTGAGCGCTTTCAATTCCTTGTCGCTAATGTTTGCCCGTTCATTCTTTGCAAAACCGTAGACGAAGAACGCCTTGTTGTTTTGCTGGTAGACCACCAGGCTGCGGGTACTGCCCCGCTTGCCGTGCCCGGGCAATGCCACCCGTTTCTTGACCACATGCCCACCCAGTTTGGCATCAATCAAACCGTCTTCCATATCCTTGACCGCCGCCAGCAGAGTCTGGTCATCCAGCCCCTCCCTGGCTGCCCATCTATGGAACCACTTGTTTTTGTAGACCTGCATTCAGCTACCCTGACGATTTTTCAGAGTATAGCACTAGGTGCTATAGGTTGTCGCCCCCTGTTTCAGGGGCTTGAGTTATAGTGGATGGACATCCAACCAGATACAGCCAGCACCACCGCAATCAACTTCCCGAAAAAGAGTCCGGATACACAAGAACAAGACCACCGGATTTTGTCCGGATAATAACGGTTCGAATCGGTTACGGATGCGTAACCACCTGAATTCTATACAGGCAAGATTTATCCAACGAGGAAAATTTGCAGTTAATCCCCGCAAAAACTCCCGCAAGCAGCATTTGTTAATGCAGCAAATAACAGCTAACTAATTGATTTTTATGGTGGGTCGTGAAGGATTCGAACCTTCGACCATCGGATTAAAAGTCCGGTGCTCTACCAACTGAGCTAACGACCCGTATTCGGATGGCGTGCGCCGATGGGCGTCCTGATCAGGACGCACGCATCATACCCTGCTTCAGCGAAATGGCAAGCCCTGGTGGCGGTAAGCTGTTGTTTTTGCCATGTAAGCACCTGATTCCATGGATGGAGATTGCTTTGTCACTACGTTCCTCGGTAACTGCTCCATGCGTCGCCTAGAGGCGCCTACTGTTGGTACCCTACCTCCTGCGTCCCTGCAATCGTCGCAATGACGGGTTATTTCTACACCTTGTCCAGTTTGCGCAGGCCGTTGGGCAGCAGGTGCAGGTCGGCCAGCGAGGCCACCAGGGCCGTCGTGAAGCTGGCCTCTTCCTCGTAGACCAGTTTGTAGTACTGCACTTTCATGGTCAGGGAGCTGCCCAGCACGATGGCGATGAAGGTGATGAAGGAGCCCAGGGCCAGCGTGGAGATGCCGGTGATGCCCTGGCCGATGGTGCAGCCCAGGGCCAGTACGCCGCCGAAGCCCATCAGCACCGCGCCCGCGAAGTGCATGGCGAAGTCGCGGAAGGAACTGAACCACTCGAAACGGAAGCTGCGGCTCAGCAGCGACCACAGCAGGGAACCGGCGATCACGCCGAGGAAGGCCATGACGCCGAAGGTCAGCAGCCTGTGTTTGAAGCCGCCGGCGGTGTAGCCGAGTGTCTGGCCCATCGGGTTGATGAAGGTGAAGGATTGCGGGTTCAGCGGACGCGACTCGGCCGGCTTGCCCTCGGTGGAGTCTGACAGCATCTCCCATTCGGTGAAATAGCCGCCGAGCGAATACATCTCGCCGTCGGCATCGATCTGCACATTGCTGGTGACGTACCAGGCGGCGAGCACGGCGAGCCCTACTGCCACGCCGCCGAGGATGTTGTCGAAGCTGCCGCGGAAATCCGTCGACTTGAATACGTATATCAGTAGCAACAGGCTGATGAGCCCGCCGATGACCAGTCGCGCGATGTCGGGCGACCCGCTGCTGACCAGCGCGCCCAGGTCCTGGCTGGCGCCGAGGTTCACGGCCAGCGGCCGGATCCAGTCGTAGAACAGCACGGTGAACAGGGTCTGGTCGCTGCCCGGGAAGGGGTTAACCATGTAATAGGCGATCACGGCGATGACCAGCATCACCATGATGGATTTCAGGTTGCCGCCGCCGATGCGCACCAGGCACTTGTTGCCGCAACCGCTCGCGAGCGTCATGCCGACCCCGAACATCAGCCCGCCGAGCAGGTTCTCGGCCCAGATCAGTTGCCCCCCGCGGTACGGGGGAAAGGCGTTGCCCGGCTGTACCAGCTCGAGATATTCCAGCACCACGACACCCGTGAGCGCAACGGCGATGGCCAGCAGCCAGGCGCGGAAGCGACCGAGGTCACCCATGTTGACCATGTCGGACACGGCGCCCATGGTGCAGAAGTTGGTCTTGTTGACGATCGCCCCCATGAGCAACGCGATCCCGAAGGTCGCCCACAGGAAGAAGGATTGTGCTGCAGAAAAGCTCTCGAAGGTCATGCCGGTTCTCTCCGTCATCCCGGCCTGTGAGTCGGCCGGTTCTTGTTTAATTTCGGAAGTTTAGCGAGTTGCCATGCCGCATGCCAGCACGGTTGCCGGGTTCCCCGCCCGGCTTCGCCGGATGCGGGTTGGCGGGCAACAGAGCATCCTGCCGGCGTGGCATGGAATCGCGTCGCGGATGGAGGCCGCTGTAGCCAGGGAGTAACCCCGCCGACTGAGGAGGAGCAGCAACCCGGGGAAATCCGGCATCCCCGGCTTCAGTCCCGGATTGCGGCCTGACCGCCTTCCTCCAGGCTACAATTCGGGATTGTTCAGGATGTATGCAGGAACCTTTGCAAAGACCGGGTTTATTCTGCCGCGAGCGTTGGCCGGTAACGCGTCGGGTCTGGCACGCCCGCCTCCCGGAAACCCGCGGCGCGCAGGCGGCAGGCATCGCAGATGCCGCAGGCGCGGCCTTCCATATCAGCGGAATAGCACGATACCGTTAGGGCATAGTCCACGCCGAGGCGAATGCCTTCGTGGATGATCTCCGCCTTGCCGAGTTCCAGCAGCGGCGCATGGATATGGAATTCACCGCCCTCGACACCGCCCTTCGTGGCCAGCCGCGCGAGCTTTTCAAAGGCGGCGATGAACTCCGGGCGGCAATCCGGGTAGCCGGAATAGTCCACCGCGTTGACGCCGATGAACAGGTCCCAGGCGCCCAGCACCTCGGCCCAGCCCAGTGCCAGCGCGAGGAAGATGGTGTTGCGTGCGGGGACGTAGGTGACCGGGATGCCCTCGCCCGGCCGGTCGGGTACGGAAATACCGGCGTCGGTCAGGGCAGAGCCGCCGATCGCGTCGAGGCCGAGGTGAATGACCTTGTGCTCCCGCACTCCCGCGGCAGCAGCGATGCGCCCCGCCGCCGCGAGTTCGGCATTGTGGCGCTGGCCGTAATCCAGACTGAGCGCGTAGCAGTCGTAACCTAACTCGCTGGCGATGGCCAGCGTGGTGGCGGAGTCGAGACCACCGGAAAGGAGGATGACTGCATCAGGCATGGGATGCGGTTGACAATGATTGATGGCGGTTCATTACGGTGAATTCTGTCTGTACCGGAACCGTACCATACCAGATCGTCCCGGTTGAGCCCCGGCCCGCGGGGCGATAGTTCTGCAGACAGGAAATCAGCGCCCCGCTTCGTCGCCCCAGAGTATCTTGTGCAACTGGACCTGGAAGCGAACCGGCAGGCGGTCGGCGAGGATCCAGCCGGCCAGCTCGGCGGCATCCTGCCGGCCGAAGCCCGGCGAGAACAGCACCTCGCAGCGCGTGGCCAGCCGGTATTTCGCCAGCTGCTCGCGGCTCCACTCGTAGTCACCGCGGTCACAGATCACGAACTTGATCTGGTCCTGCGGCTGCAGGCAGTCCAGGTTCTCGTAGCGGTTGCGCTCGACCTCGCCGGAAGCCGGCGTCTTCAGATCCATCACCCGGACAACGCGGGGATCGACCCGGCAGATATCCAGGGCGCCGCTGGTCTCCAGCGAGACGCGATAACCCGCATCGCACAGGGCCGCGAGCAGCGGCAGGCAACCCTTCTGCGCCAGCGGTTCGCCGCCGGTCACGGTGACATACGGCGTAGCGAAGCCACTGACCCGGGCAAGGATTTCATCCAGGGTCATCCATTCCCCGCCGCTGAAGGCATACGTTGTATCGCAGTAACCGCAGCGCAGGGGACAGCCGGTTAGACGCACAAACACCGTCGGGTAGCCGGCCGTGGCCGATTCACCCTGCAGGGAATGAAAGATTTCCGTGATGCGCAAGCGGACGGGTTCGGACATGGTGCTTATGTGTACGGCAGTGCGTAGCCCGGATGCAGCGAACAACTACAGGGATGCAGGAGGTAGTGTACCAACAGTAGGCGCCTCTAGGCGACGCATGGAGCAGTTACCGAGCGGAATCCGGGGAGCAGCGCGGCAAACCCCGGATTCCGGCTTGGCGGACTTCGGCCGGGCTACCTGTTGTCTTGTTCGCGGCGTTTCTGCAGCTGATAACAGCTCTCGCAGCAG
>JASFOC010000166.1:0-5848 GCA_050116715.1 Gammaproteobacteria bacterium | reverse complement strand
ATCAAGTTCCGGCCCGGGACCGATATCGGCGACTACAAGATCAAGCTGCGCAAGCTGATCGAGTTTCTCGAGGAAGGCGACCGGGTCAAGGTGACCCTGCGGTTCCGGGGCCGCGAGATGGCGCACCAGGAACTGGGGCTTGAGTTGTTGCAGCGCGTCAAGGCCGACCTTGAGCAGCACGGTACGGTAGAGCAGGAACCGAAGATGGAAGGCCGGCTGATGGTCATGGTGCTGGCCCCCAGGAAGCACAGGTGATCGCGGGTATGCCGGGATCCGGAATTATTTTGGAGAAGCAGTAATGCCTAAGTTGAAAACGAATCGTGGCGCGGCCAAGCGCTTCAAGAAAACCGGCTCCGGCGCTTTCAAGCGCGGTCAATCGCACCTGCGCCATATCCTGACGAAAAAGAGCAGCAAGCGGAAGCGCCAGCTGGGTTCGCCGTCGGAAGTGCACGAGGCTGATGTTGCAGCCGTGCGCCGCATGTTGCCTTTCAGTTGAATTCATTTTTTCAGGGGTTTTAGCAATGCCAAGAGTAAAACGCGGTGTAACCGCACACGCCAGACACAAGAAGGTGCTGGACAAGGCCAAGGGTTATTACGGTGCGCGCAGCAAGGTCTTCCGGGTTGCCAAGCAGGCCGTTACCAAGGCCGGCCAGTATGCCTACCGTGACCGCCGCCAGCGCAAGCGCCAGTTTCGCGCCCTGTGGGTCGCCCGCATCAATGCCGCAGCCCGCGAAAACGGCATCTCCTACAGCCGCCTGATCGATGGCCTCAACAAGGCGAACATCGAGGTCGACCGGAAGGTGCTGGCCGATCTGGCGGTATTCGATGCCGCCGGCTTTAGTGCGCTGGCAGAAAAGGCCAAGGCCAGTCTATCGGCTTGACCCCTTTACCGCAGGTCTGCACGAAAAAGGGGAAAGGTCATAGCCTTTCCCTTTTTTTGTTCCCGCCTGGCAATGGCGGTATGAAGCATCCGGATTTCACCTTGCGATATCCGGACCACGCTGTCCGCGTGCAACGGGCAGGAAACAGTAACTCAGGGAGTGCTGGCAGGTGATCAGCCTGGAAGAACTGGAAAAGCAGGCGCTGGATGAGGTGGCGGCGGCGGCCGATACCGCTGCGCTCGATGCCGTGCGGGTCAGTTACCTCGGCAAGAAGGGGCAGCTGACCCAGCAGTTGAAACAACTCGGCGCACTGCCGGCAGCGGAGCGTCCGGCGGCGGGGCAGGCGATCAACCGGATCAAGGTGCAGGTCCAGCAGGCGCTGGAGGCGCGCCGGGACGCGCTGCAAGCCGCGCAACTGGACGCGCGGCTTGCAAGCGAGCGCGTCGATGTCACCCTGCCGGGGCGTGGCCAGCCACAGGGCGGCCTGCACCCGGTAACCATCACCATGCGCCGTATCGAGGCGCTGTTCCGGCCGCTGGGATTCAGCGTTGCGGAAGGCCCGGAGATCGAGGACGACCACCACAATTTCGAGGCACTGAACATACCGGCGCATCACCCGGCCCGCGCCATGCACGATACCTTCTACTTCGATGCGCATACCCTGCTGCGCACCCATACCTCGCCGGTACAGGTGCGGGTCATGGAGCAGCGGCAGCCGCCGCTGCGCATCATTGCGCCCGGTCGCGTCTATCGCTGCGACTCCGACCTGACGCATACCCCCATGTTTCACCAGGTCGAGGGACTGCTGGTGGACGCGCAGGTCAGCTTCGCGAACCTGCGCGGGCTGCTGGACGAGTTCCTGCGGGCATTCTTCGAACGCAGTGATCTGCCGGTGCGTTTCCGGCCGTCCTATTTCCCGTTTACCGAACCCTCGGCCGAGGTGGATATCCAGTGCGTGATGTGCGCCGGGGCAGGCTGCCGTGTCTGCGGCCAGAGCGGCTGGCTGGAAGTACTGGGTTGCGGCATGGTGCACCCGAAAGTCTTCGAGCAGGTCGGTATCGACAACGAGCGCTATACCGGCTTTGCCTTTGGCATGGGCGTGGAACGCCTTGCCATGCTGCGCTACGGCGTGAACGACCTGCGGCTGTTTTTTGAAAACGACATGAGTTTCCTGCGGCAGTTTAACTAGGGCCTGTTATCACCTGTATGATCGCCGCGTGAGTGATTGATAAACCTGTAGCCCGGATGGAGCGTCCGCTGACATGGAGAAGGTGAGGCCGGGAACCGGTCGGGAGGCTGGCCTGGGCCATACAGGCGGCAGGGTAACGCATGCCGCAGTTACAGAACGGAATCCGGGGACGATGCCGGCAACAGTTTCCGAGGCAATATGAAATTCAGCGAACAATGGTTGCGAGAATGGGTGAATCCGCCGGCTTCTACCGGGGAACTGGTGGAGCAGCTGACCATGGCCGGACTGGAGGTCGATTCAGTCGAGCCGGTCGGTGCGGGGCTGCAGGACCTGCTGGTAGGCGAGGTGCTCAGCGTTGCTTCGCACCCCGATGCCGACAAGCTGCGGGTGTGTCAGGTTGCGAGCGGCCAGGCTGAGCCGCTGCAGGTCGTTTGTGGTGCGCCGAATGTCCGTGCCGGCGGCAAGTATCCGCTGGCACCGGTCGGCGCATGCCTGCCCGGTGATTTCAGGATCAGGAAGAGCAAGCTGCGTGGCGTCGAATCGCATGGCATGCTGTGTTCTGCACGGGAGCTGGGACTGAGTGAGGACCACCAGGGCCTGATGGAACTGCCGGAAGAGGCGGTGGCAGGGCAGCGCCTGCAGCAGTTGCTCGGTCTGGATGATAACGTCATCGAGGTGGACCTGACGCCCAACCGGGGAGACTGTCTCGGGATAGCGGGGCTTGCACGCGAAGTCGGTACCCTGACACGCAGCCCGGTGGTGCCCGTGGATAGCGACCCTGTTCCGGCAACGGTTGCTGATCGTTTTGCCATCGAGGTGCTGGCGCCTGCGGCCTGTCCGCGTTATCTCGGGCGGGTGATCTCCGGCGTGGATGCTGCCGCGGAAACGCCGCTGTGGATGCAGGAGCGCTTGCGGCGCAGCGGCATGCGCAGTCTCGGCCCGGTCGTGGATGTCACCAACTACGTCATGCTGGAACTCGGGCAACCCATGCATGCCTTCGACATGGACAGCCTGTCAAAAGGGATCCGCGTACGTTATGCCGATGCAGGCGAGCAATTGACCCTGCTGGACGAGCGCACCATCACCCTGGACACGGACACACTGGTTATCGCCGACCAGCGGCGGGCGCTGGCCATTGCCGGTGTCATGGGCGGTATCGATTCCGGTGTGCAGCCGGATACCGCTGCACTGTTCCTGGAGTGTGCCTTTTTCAGCCCCGAGGCGATTGCCGGCTGTGCACGCAGGTACGCGATGCACACCGAGTCCGCGCATCGCTTCGAGCGCGGCGTCGATCCGGATTTGCAGGTGCGAGCGATGGAACGGGCGACACGACTGCTGCTGGAGATCTGTGGTGGTCAGCCGGGACCGGTCATCGAGGTCAGTGATCCGGATCACCTGCCGGGAAGTGCCCCGATCGTGTTGCGCAGGGCGCGTCTGCAGCGTGTGCTGGGTATGACTCCCGCGCCGCAGGAGGTGACCGATATCCTGACGCGCCTGGGCATGGTGGTAACCGCCCGGGGCGAGGACTGGCTGGTGCATTCGCCGACCTTCCGTTTCGATATCCAGATCGAGGCCGACCTCATAGAGGAGGTGGGCCGCATTCACGGCTACAACCGCCTGCCCAGCATCGCCATGCAGGGCGCGCTGGATGTGCTGCCGCTACCGGAGGCCGAGCAGTCGATGGAGCAGGTCTGCGATCTGCTGGTGGCGCGCGGTTATCAGGAAGCCGTGACCTACAGTTTCATCGATCCCGGGTTGCAGGCCCGGGTGAATCCATCCCTGCAGCCGGTGCCGCTTGCCAATCCGATTTCCTCGGAAATGTCGGAAATGCGCACCAGCCTCTGGCCCGGACTGATCAAGGCCGTGCAGTACAACCTGAATCGCCAGAAATCACGCCTGCGGTTCTTCGAGCATGGTCTCAGGTTTTATTCTCAAGATAATGAAATAAAACAGGAAGTCATGCTGTCCGGTATTATCACCGGGACCCGTTTCCCGGAGCACTGGGGCGGCAAGGCCGAGGCAGTCGACTTCTATGACATCAAGCACGACGTGGAAGTGTTGCTGCACCTGGCCGCGCACCGGGAGGAGCCGGTATTTGCCGCAGCCGAGCACCCGGCACTGCATCCCGGTCAGGCGGCGCAGATCCGGTGTGGCGGCGAGGTGCTGGGGTGGCTGGGTAAAATCCACCCGGCACTGGCACATAGCTATGACCTGGACGCGAACACCTGCCTGTTCGAGTTGCGCTATGCGGCAATCAGGCAGGGTACCCTGGCGCAGTTCCAGCCGATTTCCCGCTACCCCTTCATTCGCCGCGACCTGGCAATCGTCGTCGATACCGGTGTCACCGCGGCTGACCTGCGGCATGTGGTGGCGGATGCTGCCGGAGCGTTACTGCAGGAACTGGTGTTTTTCGATGTCTACCAGGGTAAAGGTATAGAATCAGGGCGAAAAAGCATCGCTTTTGGCTTGATTCTACAGGATTATTCACGCACACTTACCGAACAAGAGATAGACGCCGTGGTCGTTCGCGTGACCGGGCGGCTCGACGAGGAATTTGGGGCAACTTTAAGGGCGTAGAACTATGGCACTAACAAAAGCCGACATGGCAGAAAGGCTGTTCGATGAACTGGGTCTGAACAAGCGCGAGGCCAAGGAACTCGTGGAACTGTTCTTCGAGGAAATCCGCGTAGCGCTGGAAAACGGACGCCAGGTCAAGCTTTCCGGTTTTGGCAATTTCGACCTGCGCGAGAAAAACGAAAGGCCGGGGCGCAACCCGAAAACCGGTGAGGAAATTCCAATCTCCGCGCGTCGTGTCGTGACGTTCCGTTCCGGTCAGAAACTCAAGGCGAGGGTAGAGGCATATGCTGGAAGCGAGTCATAATAACGAGCTTCCACCCATCCCGGGCAAGCGTTACTTCACCATTGGTGAAGTGAGCGACCTGTGTGGTGTGAAGCCGCACGTGCTGCGTTACTGGGAACAGGAGTTTCCGCAACTCAAGCCGGTGAAGCGCCGTGGCAACCGTCGCTATTACCAGCGTCAGGATGTGCTGATGATCCGGCAAATCCGCAGCCTGCTCTATGAACAGGGATTCACGATTGGAGGCGCACGCCAGAAGATGTCCGGTGAGGATGCCAGGGAAGACATTACCCAGAGCCAGCAGATCGTGCACCAGGTACGGCTTGAACTTGAAGACGTGCTGCAACTGCTGAAACGGTAGCCAGAACACTCACTGCTTACTGTATAATCCCACACTCGTTTTACTCGGGGCGTAGCGCAGCCTGGTAGCGCACCTGCATGGGGTGCAGGTGGTCGGAGGTTCAAATCCTCTCGCCCCGACCAATTTATCCTATCCCAATCAGTTTGTTAGAGTTTCTTTCTCTAGCCGGTTTTCCTGTTCAAAATCGTCAGTGCGGGACTTTTGCGGGAATTGTCGCCGCATACCATGTTTGCAGCCTTAAGAAGATTCTGAAGCTCAGCTGCAGAATAGTGCGTAGTGACTCTCCCTGACTTGTGCCCCAATAGATCCTGGCGATCTTCGAACGATACACCAGCGGCGCGGAGTCTACGCCCAAAGGTGTGTTTGAGATCATGTACCCGTACTTCGGGTAATCCCGCACGTTCTCGTGCTTTTCGCCAAGCACCCCCATTCATTTTTTGCACATGGGTTTTCTTGTAAGTGAATACGAACTTTGGGTGTTGGCCTCGCTGGTCGAATGAGTGTGGTGTGTAGGGCAGATAACGGTCAACAAACGGTCATTCCCGAGACAGGCGCCTATG
>JASFOC010000165.1:0-5874 GCA_050116715.1 Gammaproteobacteria bacterium | reverse complement strand
AAGCCGCAGCAATGCCAAGCCCCGATAAACCCTAGCGCTCGCGCTTGCGGGCCCTGCGCCGGTTGCGAATACCCACCAGCGTATAAACGACACCGGATATCGCATACACGAGAAAGCATGTGAACAGGACCTTGGGTGGATCGATGGAGGCGAATGCATAGACCAGCACCACGAGCAGAATGGCAACGAAGGACACCCGGTTCCTGAAGTTGACTTCCTTGAAGCTGTAGTAGCGGATATTACTCACCATCAGCAGCCCCATGGCGATTGTCAGGACAAAGGCAGGGTAGACCAGGGTTTCCCCGTCGAGCCCCAGATCGGTACCGACCCAGACCAGCCCAGCGAGGACCGCGGCAGCAGATGGGCTGGGCAGCCCCCTGAAATAGTTTTTTTCAGCTGTGGCCACCTGGGCATTGAAACGCGCCAGCCGGAGTGCCGCGCTGGCCGTGTAGATGAAAGCCGCCAGCCAGCCAAGTTTGGCCCAGCCGACACTGAACATCGACTGCAGTGCCCACTCATACATCACCAGTGCGGGCGCCAGCCCGAAGCAGACCATGTCGGAAAGACTGTCGTACTGGACCCCGAACTCGCTCTGGGTATTGGTCAGGCGAGCCACCCGACCGTCGATGCCATCGGCAACCATGGCAACGAATATAGCAACAGCAGCCGCCTCGAAGCGGCCATTCATCGCCGCCACGATTGCATAGAAGCCGGAGAACAAACCTGCCGTGGTAATCATGTTCGGCAACAGGTAAATGCTGCCGTGACGCGGCTTAGATTCCGGTGTTTCTTGTTCCGTCAACCCTGCCAGTTCCTTGTTTCAGATGTGCACCAGGGTCGCGATCACATCCGACCCACTGCGCACCCAGTCGCCTACATCTACCGCCAACCGGCTGCGTTGCGGCAGATAAACATCAACCTGCCCGCCCAGATGTACGAAGCCACAGCGTTTACCCTGCCCAATGCGCTCACCGATACGAATATAACACCGTGGCGCCGTATGCAGTCGCCCGCGCATCATCACCATGACAACATCATCACCCTCGTCCGTCTGCAGCCAGACACCGTGGGGCATCCGGGTATCCTCTGGCGTGTGGGGTGGCTGCAGGACCTTGCCCTCCACGGGACTACGGGTGGTAAACACGCCGAACGGGTTCATCTGCAGCGTCACGCGAATGCTGTCCCGGTCAAGGTAGGGGTCGCGGGTCGCAGTCACTGCAGTTACCCTGCCATCCGCCGGACTGACAACAGCCATCGGCTGCGACGGTATTTCCCGGTCCGGGTCCCTGAAAATCACCAGTATCAGGAGGCTGAGCCCCCAGAACGGCAGGGATGTCTGCAACCCGGACAAATTCAGCACGACCACGGCCGCAAGGATTGCGGCAAGCAGCAACAACACGCCTTCCCTTGCGATAAGCGGAAAACGGCTCACAGCTTCGTTCCGAACCGCGGAATATGCCCAGGCCGTAACCCGCCAGTCTCAGTTGACGTCTTTATCGACAATTTTGCCTTCATTGATCCAGGACATCATCCCGCGCAGCTTCTCGCCGACCACTTCAATGGGGTGCTCGCGCCCGAGACGCCGCTTGGCCTTGAGC
This sequence comes from Gammaproteobacteria bacterium, assembly GCA_050116715.1. Classification (GTDB taxonomy): domain Bacteria; phylum Pseudomonadota; class Gammaproteobacteria; order UBA9214; family UBA9214; genus UBA9214. Next base: position 4,276 of record JASFOC010000165.1, on the reverse strand, counting down.
GTCGGGGCGCCCGCCTGGTTTTCAAGAATGAACTCGCGCGCAAACTCGCCATTCTGGATTTCATCGAGAATACGCCGCATCTCGCATTTGGTGTCTGCAGTCACAACACGTGGGCCACGCGTCAGGTCACCGTACTCGGCGGTATTCGAAATGGAATAGCGCATATTGGCGATACCGCCCTCGTACATCAGGTCAACGATCAGTTTCAGCTCGTGCAGACATTCGAAATAAGCCATTTCCGGTTCGTAGCCAGCCTCCACCAGCGTTTCAAAACCGGCCTGCACCAGCGCAGTGGCACCACCACAGAGGACGGCCTGCTCACCGAACAGATCGGTCTCGGTTTCCTCTTTGAAACTGGTCTCGATAATGCCGGCACGGCCGCCGCCATTGGCAGAGGCATAGGACAGGGCGATATCCTTGGAACGACCACTTGCATCCTGGAACACAGCGATCAGACTCGGCACCCCGGCGCCATGTGTGTAGGTCGAACGCACCAGATGCCCGGGTCCCTTGGGGGCAATCATGATGACGTCGAGGTCAGCGCGCGGCTCTATCTGCTGGTAGTGCACATTGAAACCGTGCGCAAAGGCCAGGGCTGCGCCCTGCTTGATGTTGGGTGCGATCTGCTCATTGTACAGCCGGGCCTGATGCTCGTCCGGCGCCAGCACCATGACCACGTCGGCACCGTTGATGGCGTCCTCGACGGGCTTGACTGTCAACCCGGACTTTTTCGCCTTGGCCTCGGAACCGGAACCCGGCCGCAGACCCACGGTCACATCGACGCCGGAATCCTTCAGGTTGTTGGCATGGGCATGCCCCTGGGAACCATAGCCGATGATAGTCACCTTGAGGCTCTTGATAATGGAAAGGTCCGCATCTTTGTCATAGTAGATCTTCATAATCCTGTACCTGCCGTGTTACCTGTAAGACGCCACTGAGACGTCGTGTTAATAGAAACCTGTCAGCAGCAGTAAATCCTGCTGTGTGCGTTATTCGCGTGGCGCGCATGCGCCCGGGAAGACACTCCACCTTGCTAGAGCTTGAGCGAGCGGTCACCGCGCGCGATACCGGAGACTCCCGAGCGGACCACCTCGATAATCGCACTCGGCTCCAGCACCTGCAGAAAGGCATCCAGCTTGGCACCGTCTCCGGTCAACTCCACCGTGTAGGTACGGTCGGAAACGTCGATTATCCTCCCGCGGAAGATGTCCGAGAGGCGTTTCAGCTCGTCGCGCCGATCGCCTTCGGCATGCAACTTGACCAGCAACATCTCGCGCTCGATATGCGGGCCATCGGTCATGTCCATCAGCTTCACGACATCAATCAGCTTGTGCAGCTGCTTGGTAATCTGCTCGATGATTTCCTCGGTACCGCGCGTGACCAGGGTCATGCGCGACAGGGACGGGTCCTCGGTGGGCGCCACCGTCAATGACTCGATATTGTAGCCACGGGCCGAAAACAGCCCGGCAACCCGTGACAGCGCACCGGCCTCGTTTTCCATCAGAATCGAGATTATGTGTCGCATCTCAAATCAGTATCATTTCATTCTGGCCGCCGCCGGCCGGGATCATCGGGTAGACATTTTCTGTCTGGTCGGTCATGAAATTCATGAAGACAAGCCGGTCCTTGAGCTGCATGGCTTCGCGCAACGCCCCTTCAACGTCCGCCGGCTTGTCGACTTGCAGGCCGACATGGCCGTAACTCTCGGCCAGCTTGACGAAATCCGGCAGTGATTCCATGTAGGACATGGCATAGCGCTTCTGGTAGAAGAATTCCTGCCACTGGCGCACCATCCCCAGATAGCGGTTGTTAAGGTTCACCACCTTGATCGGCAGCCGGTACTGCAGGCAGGTGGACAGCTCCTGGATGCACATCTGGATACTGCCTTCGCCAGTCACACAGGCGACGGTCGCTTCGGGGTGGGCGAACTGGACACCCATCGCGGCCGGCAGGCCGAAACCCATGGTGCCGAGGCCACCCGAATTGATCCAGCGACGCGGCTTGTCAAACTTGTAGTACTGCGCCGCCCACATCTGGTGCTGACCCACGTCGGAAGTGATATAGGCATCGCCTCCGGTCACTTCGTAGAGTTTCTCGACCACGTACTGTGGCTTGATGAGTTCGCTGTCGCGGTCAAAACGCAGGCAGTCCTTGGCGCGCCACTCGTCTATCTGGCGCCACCATTCCTGCAGGTCTGCGGCATCCGGGCGGCGCTCGGTGTCACCGATTACACTGAGCATAACCCGCAGGACATTGTCGACACAGCCGACAATCGGCACGTCCACCTTGACGTTTTTCGAAATGCTCGCCGGGTCGATGTCGATATGCACGATGCGGGCATTGGGACAGAACTTCTCGATATTCCCGGTCACACGGTCATCGAAGCGGGCACCCACGGCGATCAGTACATCGCAGTGATGCATTGCCATGTTGGCCTCATAGGTCCCGTGCATCCCCAGCATGCCGACGAACTGCGGGTCGGTAGCCGGATAGGCGCCAAGCCCCATCAGCGTATTCGTCACCGGAAAATTCAGTTCCCGGGCCAGCCTCGTCAGCGCTGCCGAGGCATTGCCGAGGATGACACCGCCACCGGTATAAAGCATCGGGCGCTTGGCACCGAGCATCAGCTTGACGGCGCGCTTGATCTGCCCGGCGTGTCCAACATGCACCGGGTTGTAGGAACGCATGCTGACTTTGTCCGGGTAGCTGAATTCCGTCTTTTCCGCGGTTACATCCTTGGGGATGTCAACGACAACCGGACCGGGACGCCCCGTGGTGGCGACATAGAAGGCCTTCTTGATGGTCTCAGCCAGCTTGTTGACGTCCTTCACCAGGAAGTTGTGCTTGACGCAGGGCCGGGTAATGCCGATGTTATCGGCCTCCTGAAACGCATCATTGCCAATCAGGTGGGTGGGGACCTGCCCGGTGAACACCACCATGGGGATCGAATCCATGTAGGCGGTGGCAATACCGGTCACCGCGTTGGTGGCGCCCGGCCCGGAGGTCACGATCACGACACCGGGTCTGCCGGTAGAACGCGCAAAACCGTCTGCCGCGTGGGTTGCGGCCTGTTCGTGGCGCACCAGGACATGCTTGACTTTGTCCTGGTTATAGAGAGCGTCATAGATGTGCAACACCGCACCGCCGGGGTAGCCGAAAATATATTCGACACCCTCGGCCTGCAGTGCGCGCACAAATATTTCCGCGCCAGTCAATTCCACCAGTATTTCTCCCCAGGTCATTACGCGGCATTTTCAGGCGCGTAAAAAAAAGCCCGTCCGGCGGGCGCGCAGGTCGCATGATCAAGGGTGAGAAAAGTACTGATATTCAAGGTAAAGGTCAAGGGATTCGCCTTTATGTGCCGATAAACCCAGACAGTGGCAGGCAAGGCGTTTCAATGTGTGACCCGGTGGCTTGTCCTGCTATCAAAACACCCATACTATTCAAACAGATTTATGTCACAGGACCAGCCAATGACACATGCAAAAAAACCCGAGTTCACCAGTATTCTGTTCCTCTGCATCAGCCTGATGTTTGCCGGAAAAGCCAGCCTGGCGGGCAACACCGATAAGATTTATAAATGGGTCGATCAAAACGGCGACATCCAGTACACCCAGTTTCCACCGCCGTCAGGTATCGAGGTGCAGGAAGTCAGGAACGCACCACCACCTGCGGATGACCCTGCGGCAGAACGTGCCAGGCTGGAGCAGGATACCGAAGCCCTGGACGAACGCATGGAAGCGCGCAAGGAAGCCGCCGCCAAGGCTGAACAGCAGGCCAAAAACCGGAAAATCCGCCAGGAGAACTGCGCTGTCGCCCGCAACAACCTTTCCGAACTGCAGCAGGGTGGGATCAAGCGCTACCGCTTGCCGGACGGCACGGTACTGCGCCTGACCGAAGAAGATCGTCAGCAGCGTATTGCCGCGACCGAAGCGGAGATCGCGGAGAACTGCAAGGACTGACTCTGCCCCGGGAAAACCACCATGCCATTTCTACGTATCCAGACCAACCAGCCACTGACCGAAACCAAGGCGCGCGCCCTTGCCGCGCGCGCCGCAGGCCTTGTTGCCGAACAACTGGGCAAGCCGGAGCGCTATGTGATGACCTCGGCGGAATCGAATCCGGCCATGCAATTTGCCGGCTCGAACGCTCCACTGGCCTACCTTGAACTCAAGAGTATCGGGCTGCCGGAATCCCGGACTGCAGATTTGTCACGCGCGCTGTGTGAAATGCTTGCCGACGCCGCCGGCATTGACCCGGACCGGGTCTATATTGA
>JASFOC010000164.1:0-5878 GCA_050116715.1 Gammaproteobacteria bacterium | reverse complement strand
GTCATGGCTGAACAGCAGGTCGAAGAAACTGGTCAGTTCCATACGCTGGGTGACGGGGTTGAAGGTCGCACCCACGGGGTCCTGCATGAAACCGTTGGCCACCAGGATCCACAGTGCAGAAAGGTTAGAGCCCAGCGCAACCAGGAAGGTGACGGACAGGTGCCCTGCCTTGCTGAGGCGATCCCAGCCGAACAGCATCAGGCCGACGAACGTCGATTCCATGAAGAAGGCCATCAGTCCCTCGATGGCCAGAGGCGCACCGAAGATGTCACCCACGTAGTGGGAATAAAATGACCAGTTGGTGCCGAACTCGAACTCCATGGTCAGGCCGGTGGCAACCCCCAGCGCAAAGTTGATCGCGAAAAGCTTGCCCCAGAACTGGGCCATTTCTTTATATATCACTCTACCGGTGGTGACATAAACCGTCTCCATGGCCGCCAGTATGAAGCTGAGACCCAGCGTCAGAGGCACGAACAGGAAGTGGTACAGGGCTGTGGCAGCGAATTGCCAGCGCGACAGTTCGACGACGGTTTCACTCGGGACAATCATGCCTGCTCTCCTCTCTGTGGCGTTCGATCTCAGGGATGTACTGGTCTGGCACGCCCATGCCACGCCGCCGGCACCGCAGAGGCCCGGGCAATAGCAACATGCAAGCCAGAGTTACTGGAAACCGCCACAACCTAGCAATAGGCTGGTATTCTGTCATTGACGATCGTCAGTCGCCTATAGTCAAGAGGTACCATCAACGCCGGGACGAGACCGGGGTGCCGGGCAACCAGGGTGGCTGCCGACAACTATTTCGGGTAAAGCGCCATGAAGGAAGCTGCCATCAACACCGCATGGGAGGGACCACCACAGTGCCGTGACTGCGGCATTCGCGACCTGGTGCTGTTTGCCGACCTGCAGCAATCCGACTTCCGCCTGATCCACCAGCCAATCACGGAACTCAACTTTCGTGCCGGTGATGTCATCTACCATGCCGGTGCAACTGCACACAGCGTGTATACCATTCGCAAGGGCCTGGTAAAGCTGGTGCAGCACCAACCCGACGGCAACCAGCGCATCCTGCGCCTGCTGAAGCAGGGCGACGTGGCTGGCATGGAAGCCCTGATTGAGCAGTCTTATCAGCATGACGCAGTGGCCCTGGAACCGGTATCGATCTGCCGTATTCCGGCGGGGGTCGTGGAAAGCCTGAGCCACGAAACCCCGCGCCTGCACCGCCAGTTGCTGAGCCGCTGGCAGCGGGCGCTGCGCAACGCCGACACCTGGCTGACGAGCCTGTCATCCGGCCCGGCGCCGGTGCGTGTGGCCCGGCTGCTGGTCTACCTGGCCGGGCCCAGTCCCGGGAACACCTGCTTCCTGCCCAGCCGCGAGGACATCGGTGCCATGCTCGGCATCGCATCGGAAACTGCCAGCCGTGTCACTGCGGATCTCAAGCGCAAGGGCTGGATGCGCGAACTTGACCCGAAGCACGTCGAAGTGGACCTCGCCGCACTGCGTGAGATGGCACAACTCCGGTAAATGGCTGATTAAACCTGCCTGCACATCTTGCCTGCATCCACATATTTCCAGGGGTACTGATGTGCATCAGTGCGAATCGTGCCTGACAGCGGTAGATTGCAGGCTTATCCCGCGGCCGGCTGTCATGCTGCCGAGAGGGACTTCCCTGACACAGTACGCTAATAGCGTCTGACGTCGAGCCTCGCAAGTAACACGGAGAACACACAACCATGAAGATAGCTGTTGCCAGCCAGAACCGTAGCGAGATTACCGGCCACACTGGTCGCTGTCGCAAATTCTGGATCTATGACATCGACACTGAAGGTGCAATTGCCGGCAAAGAGTTGCTCGAACTTGCCAGGTCCCGGTCTCTGCATGAAAGTTCACCGCATGATGCCCACCCGCTGGAGGATGTCCAGGTGCTCATCAGCGGCGGCATGGGCAATGGCATGCAGCGGCGCCTGGCTGCGATGGGTATCGAGGCTGTGATCACCAGCCAGACCGACCCCGATGCATCCGTGGCAGCATGGCTGGATGGTACGCTGGAAAATATCCCGCCAGAAGCCGGACATCACCATCATGACAGGCATGGGCATGGCCACGACGGGCATGCGGGCGGTTCCACCTGCGGTTGTTGAGCATGCAACGACTGTTGACACGCCAGCAATCGCAGCCGACCAGCAGCTCAACCTGACGCCAAAACCAAGGGACAGACTTACTGGCGCGGCCTGGCGAAAACCTGGGTCCAGTAAATCCGGTAATCAGAACCCTCCACGCTGTAACTCGCCATGCCGAGTTCCGTATACAACGGGCGCATGATATTTGCGCAATGCCCGGGACTGTCCAGCCAGGCCGCCATCACGCTGTCGATTGTTTGCTGGCCGGCAGCAATATTCTCCCCTACGGCTGACCAGTCGTAACCCGCGTTCCTGACCCGGTCCCCCACCGTCAGGCCATCAGACCCGGTGTGACTGAAAAAATTATAATCCCCCATATCGCGCGTGTGCGCATAAGCGACATCCTCCAGCGTGCAATGCCAGCTCAGCGCGGCTGCGGCGGGATAATTTTCACTACCACAGTCGCGGGACTGCGACCTGACAGTATTGACCCGTGTCAGCATCTGCTTGTCATAGTCAGACATACATTGATCGATGACCGCCTGGCTGGTATTGCCGAGGTGATAGGACGCATCAGCGCCGGACTCCGGCGGAGGTGGTGATGGTGCCGGTTGGGCTTCCGCGGCATCTGCGACCGGCTGGTTATCGGACAGGACGTCCGAACCGGAGGAGCCACCACAGGCAGCCAGCAGCAGGGGTAGCAGGCAGATGCTTGCGATTTCCGGCAATATCCGCGAGGTTCGATGCCATGCGTACACCCGTACAGTGTTGGCCTGAGTGAATTCCGGAAGATATCGCTTCATTGTGCAGCACCCCGTGTTTTCCCAAGTAGAGCACGAGCACGACTTGCATGGTGTGACGCCGCTCGAGAATTGGACAAACCCTGCAACAGGGTTTCATGGCACAACGGTTGCCCCTGCAGGTGAGACACTCCCGATTGAGCAGCAATTCCGTAGCGGGATGCCGGCCGCACGCGACAACAATGGGATTGCTGCATGCATCCAGCACGTGACGGACGAAAGCGCGCTCCTGTATAGCCAACCCGGACATAAAAGGGCCGGATAGTGTATCCGGCCCTTCGTACTTCCCTGGTTTACCCGTGCATCCCTGTCTATTTTACTGCCAGCTGATCGTGGCGCTGTCTTGTGGCGTCACAGGCACCGACCCGTCATCGTCGCTCACGCTGCCGGTTACGGTATCGGTGGTCGGCGAACCGCTGGCCAGGGCATCGAAGCTGCAGCGGTAGCTGTCGCCCGCCTGTCCTGCCGGCGCCAGTATCTGCGGGACCTCGCAGGTGGTCGAGATGATCGCCGTGTTGTCCGCATCAGCTATGTTTCCATAGATGTCGTCGCCGAGGCTGTCGAGGGTCAGCGATTCCGCATCCGAGAGGTTGCGCACCGTCACCTGGTAGCTGACGACAGCCGCAGTGACTGTCTTTTCCAGGCTCGCCGCCGGCGGGACATTGTTGAAATTGACCACCGCATTGTCCATTGCATCAACCGGGGCTCCGTCGTCATCCACGCCACGTGCAGTGGCCACGTTGGTCATCGAGGTGAAAGCATTGCCGGATAAGGAAGCCGTGACTGTACAGCTGTACTGCTGCCCCGGTATCAGCACCTGTGGCAGCAAGCAATCACCCTGTCCATCCAGGTCTGACAGCTTGTCGTCGGTCAGCGAGTCAATCGTTACCGTGTCCACACTGGAGGTATTGCGTATCAGGTAGGTGTAGGTGACGTTGCCGCCCGGTTCATCCAGTGCCTGTTTGTCCACCGTCTTGTTCAGCGTGATGCTCGACAGCACATTCGTGATGTTGACCGTGGCAGAGTCTGATCCACTGACCGGACTGCTGTCATCGTCAGCGCCGCTGGCAGTCACCGTATCGGTTTCGAAATCCAGGTAGTTCCCGGTCACCGCGGCGCTGAACGTGCAGGCGTAACTGCCGCCGGCGGCTATGGTCTGCGGGGTGCTGCAGTCACCCTGGCCATTGAGGTCTCCATGGATATCGTCCGTCAGCATGGTGATCGACACCGGGTCGCTGCTGACGCTGTTATTGTTCACCGTCACAGTAAAGGAAACCTGTCCGCCCGGCTCCAGAATCTCTGCGGGGTTCGCCGTCTTGTTCACGGTGATGCCGGGCTGCACATCAAGTATGGTCACGGTGGCAGTATCCGACCCGGAAACCTGGTTGCCGCGCGCGTCGGTGCTCATCGCGGTCACGGTATCAGTCTCTGCATCACCTGCATTACCCGAAACATTGGCCGTGAAACTGCAGGTATAGGTATCCACACCGCCCGGGTTGGCGTCATCGGCAGGAATGGTCTGCGGAACACTGCAGTCACCCCGGCCATTGAGGTCGCCATGGATATCATCCGTCAATGCGTAGAGTGTCACCGGGTTGTTAGGGTCGATCCCGATATTCGTGATGGCCACGGTAAAGGTTGCCGCACCGCCGGGTTCGTCAAGCGTTGCCGGATTGGCCGTTTTCGTCACCAGCAGCTTCGCCGGCGGCACCTCGATCGGCAGCTGGAAGCTGTCGTCGCAACGGCATTTGGACGGAGCGCCCGGGTAGGCAGCCGCCGGACTGTCGCAAAGCTCGTTGGCGCCGGACTGGCGCCAGCTGGTGCAATTCGGCAGGTTCAGGAAACCGTCGCCGTCGGAATCGACACAGGTGGCGGTCAGGGTGACGGTCGGATTCAACGGGTTGTGGTCAGGCTTGTCGATATCGCCACAGGTATCCTGGGTGTTGGAGACGATATTGGTGCCCGGGAAGGGATCGGATGTTCCATCCAGGTCAAGCCAGTCCGGGGCTGGCGCATAGGGCATCGTGGAGATGTTGCATGCCCCGCTGATTGCACCATCCCCGTCGGGATCACCGTCGGTGACGAAGTAGATACCCACATCGTGACGCGCCTTGGCGGTCACTACCACATCGAAGGTTGCCGTAAACGTCACGCTGTCCCCGGGATAGGCACAACCGTCGTCGAGAATTTCCAGCCGATCGGTACCGTCAGGGTTCTTGGCTACACCCGAGATCTGGATATCATTGGCGGTACAGTTGAGCTCGAAGCCCGCCTGGTCCTGCATGCAGTAGGCATCAATCTGCTCGGCTGCCGCGGTCCGGGGGGTTGCCAGTATGACCGCGAAGACGCCACATGCCATGCCCTGTAAAACGGCTTGCCACGGCAATGCTGTCCGTAGCTGCCTTGTGAATGAGTCGGTGTTCATGGTGATCCCCTGTTGTTATTACTGTTGTTCCGTCCTGGCTTGCCATAGAGTGCCTTGACTGGCGACAGCCGCAACTGCGTATATGTTTGCGCGCGTACTATTGACACAGACATATAGATTTGTTTTACATGCGTACAGCTGCGCCAGCTATTGTACTGAGGTACAAATGCGCACCCGGCTGCGGACCGGTGGTGACGCATCCGGCATCCTGTCGACGCTGGGTTGCGGGATGGACAACGATTTTCAGAGCGGAAAAACAGGCCTGCGACGCAGATACAACCTGACCTTTCCCGGTTCCCGTTTCTGGGTATACTCGGGTTGAATGCAAAGAGACTGAATCCCGTCAACCCGTACAGGACAAGGTGTGCAATGTTTGAATCGGCAGAGATAGAACACGACATCGACAAGACCACGTTCGAAGCGCGTCTTCCACAGCTGCGCACGGATATCCTCAATGCGCAGTTCGATCTCATTGAAACCAGGGCATTCCCGACAATCCTGCTGTTTGCCGGCATGGAGGGCACGGGCGTCATCGA
>JASFOC010000163.1:0-5958 GCA_050116715.1 Gammaproteobacteria bacterium | reverse complement strand
TGATGGGTCTTTTGGCTACTCGCCGAACGCCGGCTTCACCGGTCAGGATTCCTTCAGTTACTTTGCCCATGACGGCACAGGACTGTCGGCAGACGCCGCAACGGTGACGATCACCGTCAACGACACCATGCCGCCACCCACGGGCGAGGCACTGTTCGAGGCGAAATGCATCATGTGTCACGGTGAATACGGTGCCGGCGGCTACGCACACCGCAGCATCCGGGGTGCGCGGGCCGACCGTATCCGCAATGCCATGAGCAAGTGGCCGGAGATGGCCTTCCTGGCGTACCTGAGCGATGTGGAACTTGCGGCGATCGAACCCTACCTGGCCAGCGTGCCCCGGGGAGACAAGCTGCCGCGCAATGGCGATGTCGTCAATGGTGAAGTCCAGTACCGCCAGTCCTGCAGCTACTGCCACAGCTTCGGCGGCACGCCTATCGAGCCGCCCCGCCCCGGCCCGGACCTGCTGGATATCAGCATGGGCATCTCAGAGACCTGGCTTGGTGCCTGGATCGACTACCCGGCCGAAATGATTGCTGCCGGTGCCGTACCCCCGGAGGATCTCGAAGGCTACCCCTACGTGATGCCCGATCTCGGGCACCCGCCCGTGGATGTCTGGGACATGGTGGATTTCATCGTTACGCAGGCCGCTATCGGTCCCGTTGTCGAAACTGATCCGGTCGTCCTGACGCCCGAACAGTTCGAGGCCAGCAAGCAGGATTACTTCAACCTCTGTGCCGGCTGCCACGGCCTGTACCGCACGGGCGCCACCGGACCCGATATCGGCGCAGTGCGTTCCCGGGCGATCGGCACCGACGGCCTCCGTGCCATCCTGACCTACGGTACCCCCGCAGGCATGGGAAATTTCGGCCAGACCGGCATTCTCAGCGACGCGCAGATCACGAACCTGGCCGCCTACCTGCAGCTGCCGCCACCGGATGCGCCACCGCTGCCGATGGCGGAGATTCAGGCGAGCTGGGATCTTGTCGTCCCGGTAGCCAGTCGCCCGACGGCACCGGAACACACGCGCAACTGGCAGAACTACACCGGTGTCATCCTCAGGGATGCTGGCCAGGTGGCCATCTTCGACGCTGACACCAACGCGGAAATCGTCCGTCTGAGCACCGGTTTTGCCGTGCATATCCTGCGGTCCTCGTCGTCCGGGCGCTACTTCTACGCCATCGGTCGTGACGGGCTGGTCACCATGATCGACCTGTGGACCACGGTACCGACCATCGTGGCGAACGTGAAGGGTTGCCACGATGCCAGGAGCGTGGACGCCAGCAAGTATCCGGGCTACGAGGATACCTGGATCATCGAGGGCTGCTACTGGCCGCCGCAGTATGTGGTGTACGATGGCCTCACCCTCGAACCGAAGCAGCGGGTGGACCTGCCGATGATCGACATCAACGGGGACCCGCTGGTCGAGAACCGGGTTGCGTCAATCGTTGCATCGCACAACCACCCGGTGTGGGTCGTCTCCCTCAAGGAGGCGGGCATCGTCTCCATTGTCGACTACTCCGATCCGGCGGGCCTGAATTTCCCGATTCTCGCAAATATCGCGACGGCGAAATTCCTGCATGACGGCGGCTTTGACCACACGGGTAATTACTTCCTGGTGGCGGCAAACGCCAGCAACAAGATGGTGGTCGTCGATCTCGTCAGCCAGAGCCTCGCAGCGACCATCGATACCGGGGCCGTTCCCCATCCGGGCCGGGGTGTGAACTGGGTCGATCCGGATTACGGCTGGGTCAATGCCACCTCGCACATCGGGGAGGGCAAGGTTACGGTGTACGGGGCCGACCCCGCGGGCCGTCCGGATGTCGCCTGGCAGATCGTGCGAGAGATCACCCTGCCTTCCTCGGGCTCATTGTTCATCAAGTCACACCCGAACTCTCCGTGGGTACTGGTGGACATGACCCTGAGCGCAACCGGGGATGAGCAGGATATCTGCGCTATCTCCAAGTCAACCGGCGCCCTCGACCGCTGCTTCAGCGTGGCCTCGAACGGTCGCGCGGTACACTTCGAGTTCAACATGGACGGCTCCGAGGTGTGGGTGTCCGACTGGGATCCGAACGGTGCGGTGATCGTGCTGGACAGCACGACACTGACAGAGCTCAGGCGGTTCGTGAATCTCCAGACACCGACCGGCAAGTTCAATGTCTACAACACGGCGCATGATATCTACTGACCTTGTTTGGGATAAAGGGGACGGAGGGATTATTTTTCTCCCTCCTTCCCCGGCCTGCCCCGTCGCATCTGACCGATCCGGATCCCGTGCAGTGTTCAATTTGCTGCCTGAACCGCTTGTCACCGACCGGCTGGCAGTCGTGCGTCGCTTGACGTATCAGATGAATATCCCGGTCATCCAGATGTGCCCTGAAGCGTTCACGCCAGGCAAAGCAACGCGCATCATCACTTGCACCCAGCGTTATATATAACTCATGCGATATAACCAGCCGGTATCGCCATAGACATTAAAACCATAGCCGGGCCAGCGGTAAGCCCCGGGTCGTTCCACCATGCCGGCCCTGACGGGATTGAGTTCGATGTAGCGCATACAGGTCAGCAGATAACGTTCGGTTTGCACCAGGCTTGATCGATGGCGATCTTCCCAGAGTGTGCCTGTCCTGGCTAGTTCCTGTTGATATCAGCCGCATAGCGGCTGCCGACAACCTTCATGCTGTCCGAGATAGCAGATTTACTTTCCGGAGTAACCAGGAAGTGTATGTGATGGGTCATCAGGCAATAGGCATGCATCTGACAATGGTAATGACCGGACAACTCGCGCCAGAGGCCAGGACAGAATTGCTCATTCTCCGCCTCGATGAAGCAGGCCTCACGGTTATTGCCACGTTGGAGAAGGTGATACGGCAGCCCGGGAGGATAAACACGCGCTCGGCGGGGCACTGCCTTGCTCCCTGCAATGACAAGACATCGTTGTCGCACACCTGTGACCGAATAGGCAGCAGAGAAATCCCATGCAAAGGGTAATGACGGATAGTCAATTGATATCCTCCGTCCCCTTTACTGATTTCAGCTAGATTTAATGTTGCGACCCTACACTTGTGTCCAGCAATCACAGGACACGCGCCATGACTACACACAACCAGGGGGTCCGCACCTGGGACCCGTTGATCCGACTGTTCCACTGGACGCTGGTGGCGGCTTTCTGCACCGCCTACCTTATCGAGGACGACTGGCTGGGGCTGCACGTGCTGGCCGGTTACACCGTCCTGGGCCTGCTGCTGTTTCGCATCATCTGGGGCGTGATCGGCACCCGCCACGCGCGCTTCACCGACTTCGTGTGTTCGCCTGCCAAAACACTGGCCTATATGAAGGACGCCATCGCCTTCCGCGCCAGGCGCTACCTGGGACACAACCCGGCCGGCGCCGCGATGATCATCGCTATGCTTTTCAGTCTCACTGGCACCGCTGTGACCGGGCTGGCGCTCTATGGCTACGCTGAGTTCTCCGGACCGCTGGCCGGACTGGTGAGTGACATCCCCGACTGGTTGGGCGGGTCGCTGGAGTCTGTCCATGAATTCCTTGCCGACTTCACCGTGCTGCTGGTACTGCTGCACCTGGCCGGCGTAGTGCTGACCAGCCTGCAACACCGCGAAAACCTGGTGCGCAGCATGTTCACCGGAATCAAGCAAAAGGAGCTGTCATGAAAACATACCCGCTTCTCGCCGCCCTGCTGCTCGGTGCAGCCAGCACCGGCCTGCAGGCTGCTGATGTCAACGAGGTACAGAACCATTACCGAGACCAGGGTGCCGGCCCGTTCAGTTTCGAACGCGGCGAAATGCTGTGGAACAGCCAGCCTTACCAGGGCCGCCAGTGCGCGGCCTGCCATGGCCCGGACCTGACACAGACCGGCCGTCACCAGCGCACGAAAAAGCCCATCGAGCCCATGGCAGCGTCGGTCAATGGCAAACGCTATACGGATCTGAAAGAAGTGGAGAAGTGGTTTACACGCAACTGCAAGTGGACCTGGGGCCGTGAGTGCACGGCACAGGAAAAGGGTGACCTGCTGGAATACCTTAAACAACTGTGAGGAATCGACGATGAAAAACTGGATCATTGGCGGCCTGATCGCCGCAATCGGCATTACCGCCACCCTGCTGGCTGTCGGCAGCCCGTATGAAAGGGAGTACGGTCGCTATGGCCCGTACGACTATCGCTTTATGCGCCCGCGGCAGGACTTCGTGCCGGTCCAGTCCACGCTCTATCAGGATGAATGCGGCGAGTGCCATTTCGCTTACCAGCCGGGCATGCTGCCCGCGGCTTCCTGGCAGCGGATCATGGACGGTCTGGCGGATCACTTCGGTGAGAACGCGGAACTCGACCAGGAAACCGCTGGACAGCTGCGCGCCTACCTGGTTGCCAATGCCGCCGACCGGGTGGGTACGGGCCGCTCCCCCGGTATCGCCCGCTCGCTGCAGGGCACTGCGCCGCTGCGATTTACCGAGACCACCTATTTCCGGCGCCAGCACCACGAGATTCCCGCCCGTGCGGTGCAGGGTAATCCCGAGGTTGGCAGTTTCAGTCGCTGCGATGCCTGCCATCGCGACGCCGCTGCAGGCTCCTACGATGAACACAGCGTGAGAATACCCGGCTTCGGTCGTTGGGAGGATTGAAAATACAGGCAGTGTGCGCGGACGGCTAATGGGTGGGCCTGTTTATTCCAGCCTCGCGCGTGCTTGTTTGAGAATCGCACTGTGGTCGGGAGAGCGCCCCTGCCCGCTCCGGGGACATGCACAGAGATGCCGCGAACAGAGGTCTGCAGATCTTATCTGTTCGCTACCGCATAGATCCCATCCAGGTTGCGGAAGTGTCCCCTGTAGTCCATGCCGAAGCCGAACACATAGCGGTCCTCGACGCTCAGCCCCACGTAGTCTGCAGTGACAGCAGCGTCGCGGCGTGCGTGCTGTTTTTCCACCAGCACGGCGCTGTATACCTGCGCGGCGCCGGCATCGCGGCAGAAGGCCAGCACGTCGGCCAGTGTATGGCCCTCATCGAGGATGTCGTCGACCACCAGCACCGTGCGGTCCTGCAGGCTGGTTTCCGGGCGACATACCCACTGCACGTGCTCACCCTGTGTGGTGCCGCGGTAACGCGTTGCATGCAGGTAGTCGATTTCCAGCGGGAATGTGAGGCGCGTCAGCAGGTGGCCGGTGGGAATGATGCCGCCGGTGAGTACGCACAGCACCACGGGGTGGGTGTCCGCAAGTTCCGTCGAGATCGCGGCGGCCATGCGGTCCAGTGCCAGTCGTACCGCTGCCGCGTCGTGCAGCAGTTCCGCGTCTTCCAGTACGTGCTGCAACGCTGCCCGGGTGTGCTCGCCCATCAACCGAGGTCCAGCTCCGGCATTTCCTCATAGCCCTGCACTGCCGCGACTGCCTGCTCCCAGCGCGGGGTGGACTGCAGCGCTTGCAATCCCCTGGTTGGATGGCCATGCATGCGCACCAGGCGGGAATGGGTGACCGGGTTGATGTAATCCAGCAGTGCGTCGGCGACCGCGGCCGCGGGTTCACGCTGGTTGCAGACCAGTACCATGTCGCAGCCCGCTTCCATGGCGGTGCGGGCACGATCCTGGTAGCCGCCGGCACAGGCCGCGGCTGCCATGCTGAGGTCATCGCTGAACACCACGCCCTGGAACTCCAGCCGCTTGCGCAGCACCTCGCGTATCCAGAACGGCGAGAAGCCCGCCGCACTGGGATCGACGCGGGAATAGATCACGTGTGCCATCATCACCGCAGCCAGCCCGGCATGAATCATGCGCTCGAACGGCACCAGGTCCCACTGCGCGATGTCTTCGTAGGAACGCTCGTCTACGGGCAGTTCATGGTGAGAGTCGGCCAGGACAGCGCCATGCCCGGGAAAGTGCTTGCCCGTGGCTGCCATGCCGGCTTCATGCATGCCCCGCTGGTAGGCCTGGCCCAGTGCGGCCACACA
>JASFOC010000162.1:0-5964 GCA_050116715.1 Gammaproteobacteria bacterium | reverse complement strand
GGCTGGATATCGAGCTGCTGGCAGGAGTACCGGAAGTATAATAAAAAGGTCATTTCATGAATTCCCTGAGAAGTCTCTGGCGTGAGACGACAGCCAGGCTCAAAAAGCCATTCAGACACCGTGTGGAATCCTCCGCTGCAGACAGCATGCCTGCAGAGGGGAAGCAGGGTAATACGGTCGTGCGGCTGGATCGGGTACGCGACAGGTTTGCGATTTCTCCCAGGACGGAGGCCTCTCGTATCGCCAGCCTGGAACAGCGGCTCGCTGTACTCGAAACGGAACAGGCAGCCACCGACAGGCAACTGCATATAGTCGAAAAAGAGCTGGCAGTGACCGGCTCGGAACTTGAAAAAACCACTACCCGGGTCCAGACGCTGGCACGCGAACTGGAAGACGGGCAGAAACTGTACCTGCAAACCATACAGGAAACCCAGCTACAAATGCGCAGGCAGGATATGCGGCTCAACTGGCTGAGGCTGGTATCGGTTTTTGCGCTGTTACTGGCTGCAGTGGCCAGCGCAATCCTGATCTGGGATGTGCAGAAAAATGCCGGCCTGCTTGCCGGGATGAGTTCGGATATCAAGCAACTGATGATGACCGTCGAACAGCAAGGCAGCCTGTCACAACCTGCAACACAGGACACACCGGCCGATACGGCTGTTGCGCCGCATATGAAGCTGCCGCCGCTACCAGACCAGTCACTGACGCCCTCCCCGGAATCACTGCCGCCGGTTCCCGATTTTTTGCCTGCGCCAGACGCGGTATCGCCCGGTGAAAAGCCGGTCGGCACCGATGCGGCTGTGCCCGTTGACGAGGTCCGGCAATTTTTCGCACGGAATGCCACCATGCCGGGCATGGTCACCCTGCCAAGCGGTGTCCAGTACCGGGTCGTGAGACAGGGAGACGGCAGGTCTCCGGGCATGAATGACTGGGTCGTGGTGGACTACCTGGGGATGACGCCTGACGGCACGATCTTTGACAACACCTATGATTCAGGGCAGCGAGCAATATTCGGGATGGATGGCCTGATTCCCGGTTGGCAGGAGCCATTACTGCGTATGCAGGAAGGCTCCGAGTTCGAGGTGTATGTGCCTCCGGAAATTGCCAATATTGGCGGTATATCCAGCCTCAGCAAACAGGCGGGGGAACCGGGGATATACCTGATAGAGCTGATTCAGGTCGTTGCAGTTGACGGGGACGATTAATCCTCGGTGAGAGCCGGCTGTGTCTGCGCGGCGCTAAGTAATAATACCAATACCTTCCTCTCTGCTGATCGGGGATAATAGGCACTCCAACCATTCCGGAACCCAAACCTGAAGCAATACGGTTGACTGGCGATGACAAATGACATCAAAACCCATGGTTCAAGCGACCCGGCAGCCCAAAATAATCAACTGCCGGATGATGTGGTGGCTGACCCCGTTGCGGTGGTGCTGATGCTGCAGCAGGAAGCAGGACACAGGCAACGTGAGGATAAGCGGTTGTCTGTGCCGCTCAAACAGGCAGCGCTCAAGGAAAAAGTGCTGCGCAGGATGCTGGAAAACAGTCTGGAGTCTGCGGCCACTGGCAAAAGACCAAATCTGAAGATCGTCAAATAATCGGGTCTTGCAGTTTTGGCTGCAAGGCTTGCAGTTGATTGTTGCGTTACCGGAATTTGCGACTGTTCCGATAGCTGCCATTCGTCCTGGGAAAGTCCTCCCTGGATATAGCACAACGTTCTTCCTGTGAACATCGGGTCGGTGGAGGCGTAAAATTGTCAGGAAAAGCGTTGGAACAACTCACAAAAGTAACTATAAAAAGAACGATATAAATTATACAACCACCTGTAAATAAACAATTTAAAAGCTTCTCGCGCGCCAGGTTCGTCATTTCTGTGACGGATCTTTGGCTGTCTTTTGGTAATGCCATTCGCAACATTTCTGGTCTTGCGGCTTCCAGGCCAATGCACATCAGTTCCCAGGGAGATAGCAACGCAAATCAGCAGGATGACACCAGGCGAGCTATGTTTTGCAAGGAGCGCGGCTGACAGTCAGGCGAGGCGATGGATCATTCCGGCAGCTGCAGTCCCGCAGGCATCAGCAACAGAGGTATCATTCCGGAATCTGCCGGATGCCAGATAGCCGAATGGACTTGGCTTCGGATCCCGAAAAGTGGTTGGTGATATCGAAGACATGGCAGATGACGTCGCGCTTCGGGTCTTGCTGAATTAACGGTCCGCGGTATCTCCGCGTGCGGTTTTGTTGATATCCTGTTTCCTGTCCTGCAGTTATAGCTTTTCTGCAAACACGCAATCTGTCTGCCTGTTTGACGCGGTGCGAGGAGAACAATATGAAATTTTTGAATGCGGTTTTTTCGGCCTGTCTGCTGCTGACTCCCCTGGCAGTACGGGGTGCCGATGCGCTGCCGGATTATCCTGCCGAGAAATTGAGTGATCGGGTCTGGGTGATTCATGGGCCGACGCAATTGCCCAACCCGGATAACAAGGGATTTATGAACAATCCCGCCTTCGTGGTGACAAAAGCGGGTGTTGTTGTCATCGATCCGGGTTCAACGCTGGAAACAGGTCGCATGGTCCTGCGGCAGATCGGCAAGGTGACGGATAAACCGGTCACTCATGTCTTTGCCTCTCATATCCACGGTGACCACTGGCTCGGCAACCAGGCTGTCCGTGAAGCATATCCGGCCGCGCGTTTCTACGCACATCCCGTGATGATAGAAATGGCCCATGCAGGCCAGGCAGATAGCTGGATCAACATGATGGAGCAGCTTACCGAGGGCGCGTCAAAGGGAACTGCAGCGGTGATTCCGGACCAGGCGCTGCAGGACGGCCAGGAGATTGTTGTCGGCGACGTGACCTTCAGAATCTACCTGTCAGACTGGGCGCATACCAAAACAGATGCGATGATTGAAGTCGTCGAGGAATCGCTGCTGGCAACGGGCGACAACGCGCTCTATACCCGCATCGGTCGAATGGACGATGCGTCTTTCAGGGGCAATATCGAAGCCTGTAACCAGGCGCTGGCGCTCAATCTGAAGTATTACATTCCCGGCCACGGCCCCTCGGGCGGTACCGGGGTAATCGAGCCGTACTGCGATTATCTCAAGACACTTTACGCAACAGTGTCCGGGCTGTATGCAGACGGTTTGAGTGATTTCGAGATGAAAGCTACGGTCGTTGGGAAACTGGCGGCATACCAGGACTGGTCTGGGTTCTCTGATGAGGTGGGCAAGCACATCAGTCTTGCATTACTGGAAATCGAGCGGGCAGAATTCGAATGACCCGGCCTGTGGCCTTGTCCTGCGGGGGCATTGCCTGTCAGCAACACGCTGTGCGGCTGACCTCGCTTGTCGAACCTGGTTGACTGGAAATTCCGCGGATTTGAACCCGCCAAGAATTTAATGCATTTATAATCAATAGGATGTGAGATATTCTTGAATTGGCTTCGTGGTAAAAAGCGGGCCTTTGGCGGGGTGGCGCAGGGAAACCGTACTCTGGCTTTCTCAATGGTCTCAAGATCCGCTGTAAACCGTTGCGTGCAGAAGTTCGCATATTGATCTAGACAAGCACCCGCTTCCGGTCTTGCCGGATTGCCGAAATCAGCATACCGGGCGAATCATGAATCACCAAAATAGGTGCGGTCGATATCATCCTCCAGTAAATGGATAAGGTCGATAACGTCTAGCCGCCTGTTGGAGATTCCCCTGCGGTTTCCCGTGATGGCTGCCCCTTTGCAGCCTTTAATGGAAACATTGAGAATTTCCTTGTTCTTGCGCCTGTCACTGAACAGGGTTCTTCTATTTTCCATTGCCCCCCCCCTCCGGCCCACATATATATCGAACCAGCAAGACGATATCCCATACTCCTGGCAGGACATTGAGTTTATATATAGCCATACTCTCCCGGCAGCGCAAGTTCGCAGACGAAAGAAAACACACCCCCCGAGGGAGTCGAAGGGGTGTGCCAGTGACTCTATGTGGAGGATTTGTTATTAGCTGCCGAGCCACTGTGTATAGATTAGTTATACCCGCAGCGGCTGTATATTGACCTGAGGTGCATTGTACTAAGGTATACCCGCTGCCGGCTCCGCCGGATTGCAGACAGCCCTGCCTGCGCAACGTTGAATGCTGACAGTTACCGCCTCATGTCAATCCATTCCGGCTTGTACGTTATCAATGCGTCGACCTGGAATTCTCCGGCGGTTTCTTGATACTTGCCCTGTGACTGTTCGAATGGAATTCCGGAACTCGATCATGAAGTGAATGAAGCCGGGGCACGTATATTGCTGGTGACGGGAAGCAGTCCCATCCAGGTGAACCCCGAGATTGAAGTGTGCAGAAGGCTGGCCCTGCACCTTGAGGTAGATAGTCTGATGTATCCCGATGATAGACTGAGGGGATTTGCCCAGGATCATAACATACCATTCTTATGTTACTTCCCAGACTGCGTAAATGGGCAGAGTATGAGAGGCGGTGTGTGCATGGCTTTAACACTATCACCCCATGTTCAGGGCACTGGTATGAAGACGGGCATCGTGTGGCAGCTGCGGCTGTGGCAAACTGGATCTGTAATGATGTATTAAGGAATATCTGAGCAAGTCGTCACCCCGGCGAAGGCCGGGGTCCAGGCAGTTGATTTTTCTGGATTC
The DNA here is from genome assembly GCA_050116715.1 of Gammaproteobacteria bacterium. Taxonomy (GTDB): domain Bacteria; phylum Pseudomonadota; class Gammaproteobacteria; order UBA9214; family UBA9214; genus UBA9214. The sequence continues at coordinate 1,318 of JASFOC010000162.1, read as the reverse complement.
CGGCATTCGCCGGAATGACAAAGCAGGACTTGTTCAGACCATCCTTAAGTATCACTTCCTCAACAAGAGTTGACATTACCAGTGAGGAAGACGACGGGAAACCTTGAGCTCCTTGTAGAGAACCAGCTGCACGTGATGTGAATACTCGGCCATGCGGCTACCAGGACATGGGTAGTTTGCCAGGAAATGCCAGGATACCACCCGGTCACGGACGTTTAGTTACTGATAATATTAACAATAAATAAATGGCGGATGTCCCCGTTAAGCATACGTATAGCGAGCTGAGGTCTACTTCCGGCATTTAGTGAAAACAGTCGTTCCCGAGTCGGACTCATTCCAGCAATAGTTATAAAACCCGACTTCTTGGCGCTGTAGACTTTCCGTGGATGAATGTCTAACCTTGCCGCATTTTACGGGTCAAGAGCAAAAACCAAGATGTTACGAAACATTCGTGCCTTATTCCGGAGTAATACCGATTTCGAGAAATGGGAAGACGCGTCCCGCACTTGGGGGGCTTTGAACCCCATCCGTTCCGAGTGTGCGGCGTCACTCATACCCGATAATACCCGTGTCCTGGATATAGGCGCGGGATCAATGGAGCTAAAAAAACACCTCAAGACCCATTGCACCTATGTGCCCTCCGATATTCATGATCGTGGCGAAGGGTGTATCGTCGCAGACCTCAACAATTATGAGTTTCCAGAGGGTCAATATGACTGGATTACCCTTATCGGTGTGCTTGAGTATGTCAAAGATATCAGATGGGTGCTGACAAGGGTGCACGAGGCGGCTTCAAACGTCCTCGTCACCTACAATACGCTCGAGAACAACCCAAATAAGTGGAGTCGCCGCAAACGGGGGTGGATGTCGCACTTGGGTAACAAGGATCTTCTCAAACTATTCCGGGATACAGGCTGGGATAGTGTAGAGAAACCTGTATTCGACACCAAGATATACGCCGAGATGCATGAGTGGTACATACTTAGGGCGGACAAGTAAATGACTCAAGTTGGTAATGGAATACACAAGTACAATGCAGGCTGGTCATTTGACGGCATATCTGGAAAGTTCGAGCAGCATGTTGCGAAATCGGTCCCCTTTTATGATGTTGGACACGACTTGATCTGCAAGTACGGCGATTTTTTTCTCAAATCAGATAGCCTCGTCTACGATGTTGGTTGCTCTACAGGCCTGTTGATGAAACGTCTGCTTAAATGGAATGCGGGGAAGCAGGAGCTAAGGGTTATCGGCATTGATCCTGTTGAGGATATGGTCGAATTCGCAAAGACGCAGTTAGAGGATGATCCAAGGGCTTTAG
>JASFOC010000161.1:0-5976 GCA_050116715.1 Gammaproteobacteria bacterium | reverse complement strand
CACGGAGGTGTTCAGTCATGTCTACGCAGTGCGGACGGACATCTATGGGGTGAACTACGGGCTCAATGCGGGCATGGTCGGAATTGGTGCCCAGAACTCCGTTGGTACCATTGATAACGTTGCGGTCCAGGTGCTGCCTCCAGAGCTGACGCTTGACGAGAGTGAAAACTTTGCAGACGGTGTTGCGGACCGGTTTACGGGATTAACGACGGGTTACTGGGAAATCCTGGATGGTCGTTACAACGGTGCGCCACTGGCTGATTCAGCGTTTGCTACCAGCATACAGAATGTTGATGTCGGTGCAGCTTATCTGCTGCGCCTGGATGCCAGCTTCAGTACACAGGGCGTCGCTGGTCTGGTGTTTGATCAGTACAGCGCGAATGACTTCAAGTTTGCTGCGATATCGGCTGCCACCAATGAAGTGATGGTCGGCCACTATACCGAGCGCAGTGGCTGGCAGGTCGATGCCGCTATCAGCCGGTCGATTGAAGCGGGCAGGGACTACAACCTGGAAATTACCCTCAAGGGCACAACGATCAGTGTCGTGCTGGATGGCCAGGCGATGTTGGGGCATGCCTTTAATGCACCGCTGGTCGATGGTGCATCGGGCGTGTTGACGGGTGTTGATGGCGCATCTTTTGACAGTGTGGGCGTGCAGACCAGCGACCCGGCCTATTTCGATCCGAATGCCGTCGCAGTGCCTGCCCCGGCTCCGGAGATCAACCCGGTAGAGACTTATACAAATAATCAGTCACAGGCTATTCCGGATCGAAGTGTGCTGGTCTCTACCATCGAGGTGACGGATGCGTTCACGCTGCAGGATATTAATGTCGAGCTGAACATCTCGCATAGCCGTTTGTCTGACCTGCGCGTGGTGCTGGTGAGCGCCAGTGGTACGCGTATAGAGCTGTTCAGTGGTATCGGCGGCAACAACAGCAATTTCACCGCGACGCTGCTTGATGACGAGGCAGCGGATTCCATCCTTAGCGGTGCGGCGCCTTATACCGGCAGCTTCCGTCCGCTGGGCGAGCTTGCCCTGCTGGAAGGCGAGCAGGTCGCCGGGACCTGGACGCTGGAGGTGTATGACCAGTCGATGCGGGAGACCGGTACGCTGGACAGCTGGTCTTTGATCGTCACCCGCGGTGAGGCTCTGCTGGCCAGTGGCACACCCGCACGGACAGCAGCCGGCAATGATCTGACTGAAGCACAACTGGTCGACATGCTGGAAGCGGCCGTGCAGCGCTGGTCGGACGCCGGGCTGCTGGATGCGGACCGGCTGGCTGATCTGAATGAGCTAAGCTTCGAGATCACCGACTTGTCTGGCGCAACACTGGGCCTGGCGACAACCGATACGATTTATATAGACAGCAATGCCGCCGGCTTTGGCTGGTTCGTGGACCTGACGCCTGCGGATAGCCGTGAGTTTGCCAGCCCTGATGCTGACGGTATTGCTACGGCGCTTGCTGGCAGCGCCGCCGATGGTCATATGGACCTGCTGACCGTGGTGCTCCACGAAATAGGCCACATGCTCGGGCTGGATCACAGCGGTTCCGCGACACACGGGCTGATGAGCGAGACCCTGGCAGACAGCACGCGCATCGTGGAGATCCCTGCCACACAGGAGGTGGCCAGCGTTGTTGACAGCACGGCCGCTGACGGGCAAATCCTGCGGATGCAGGCGGCCATTGAATTGCACTACCGCGGCAAACGCGGGCATGCTGAGGCCGGGCAGGATTAACGACGGCAGGTCTGTCCGGACCCGCTTTCCATGTAACAGTCCAGATTTCATCGAATAAAACAAAGCGCTCGTTTGTTTGCGATTTATCCGGTTGTCCTCCGGAAACTATCCGTGCTACTTTGTCTGGCATAATATTGACTTATGAAAAATGGCTGTCTGTTGTCTGGCGCTGGTCACCATCAAGAGTAACTTGCAGCTATTACAGATATTTTTACACGGATCGTGCAAAGATACCCAATGTGAAGTTTTACCCGGCGAGCGATGGGCCGGAGAAAAATAATCAAATAGTGGGGGGACCATGTCCGATAATCGCGGACAAACAGATAATTCGCCTGCCGCGGCGACCGTCCTTGCAGATTCCGAGTCCTGGGAACGCCTTAAATCTTCCCGCGACCCAGCACTTTTCGCCGCCGCCTGGCTTGCTCTCCAGAGCCGGTTTATCGATGCCAATGTTCTTCTGGGTGTCGTGGTACTGGGGGGCGAAGGTGACAATACGTTTGCGCCGGTCGCGGTTTGGCCCGCCGGCTCCCTGGGCACGCCTGGCCTGACCTCGGCAATCGAGGCAACGATCGCAAAACGGCATGCTGTGATCCAGGGCCATACGGCATTATCCCATGGTCAAAAACAGCAACGGGATACGATAGCCAGTCCGCTGCTCGTCGATGGCAAGCTCTGCGGCGCAGTTGCCATCGATGTCGAGCATTGCAGTGAAACGGAACAGCAGCAGGCGCTAGGCCAGCTTGAATGGGGCTCCGTCTGGCTGGAGGCGCTTGTTCACAGGAACAAGTACACCTCGGCTGATCGTCTGGTCACCGTGCTGGACCTGGTTGCTACCAGCCTGCACCATGACCGTTTCCAGGCGGCGGCAACGGCTGTAGCGACCGAGCTTGCCGGGATACTGCAATGTGAGCGGGTCAGTATCGGCTTTCTGCAGGGCAAACACACCCGGGTGCGTGCCTTGTCCCACAGCGCCTCATTCGGCAAGAAAGCAAATATTATCCGTGATATCGGCGCTGCTATGGACGAGGCCGTTGATCAGCAGGCGAGCGTGGTGGTGCCGCCGCCTGCTGATGGCCCGTTGCAGGTAACACGCGCCCATACGGTGTTGATAAAAAGTCATGGTGACGGCGCGGTCTGCACGGTACCGTTTACCGACGGGGAAAAGATCCTGGGTGCCATTACACTGGAACGTCCCGACGGGGAGTTGTTCGAGCCGGCAACGGTTAAGCTGTGCGAGCATGCGGCCTCCCTGCTTGGACCTGTGCTTGAGACGCGGCGCAGGGATGACCGGTGGTTGTTGCGCAAGGCGGCTGACAGTTTTCGTGAGCAAACACGCAAGCTGCTGGGTCCGCGCCATACGGGAATCAAGCTGGCAACCTTCTCGGTGCTTTTTCTGCTGGTTTTTTTCACCTTCGCAAGCGGCGATTATCACGTCACGGCAGACGCGACCCTGGAAGGTTCCGTGCAGCGGGCCATTGCAGTTCCCATGGCGGGTTTCGTTGCCGATGCGAATGTCCGGGCCGGTGATATCGTCAGGGCCGGTGACATCCTGTTTACACTGGATGACAGGGACCTGCGGCTGGAGCGTCTGAAATGGGTGGGGCAGCGGGCACAGTACAGTCGTGAACACAGCGAGGCGCTTGCAGAACATGATCGGGCGAAGGTCAATATCCTCGGTGCCCAGATAGACCAGGCTGAAGCCCAGATCTCCCTGATCGAGGAACAGCTTGAACGTATCAGTGTCACGGCACCTTTCGACAGCCTGGTCGTGTCCGGCGACCTCAGTCAGTCACTGGGCGCCCCGGTAGAGCGTGGTGATATCCTGTTCGAAGTTGCACCACTGGCTGCCTATCGTGTCATTCTCCAGGTTGATGAGCGTGACATTGCCGAGGTGGCTGTTGGACAGCCAGGCAAGCTTGCCCTGACCGGTATGCCGGGAGATGCGCTGCTCATCGAGGTTGAAAAGATCACGCCGGTATCGACAGCAGAAGAAGGGCGCAATTATTTCGAGGTAGAAGCACAGTTGCTGGATGCAGTCCAGTCCGCATTGCGTCCCGGTATGCAAGGTGTCGGCAAGATACAGGTTGACCAGCGCAAGCTGATCTGGATATGGACACACAAGATCATCCAGTGGTGGCGTATGTTCCTCTGGTCCTGGTGGCCATGAGTGGCCGGCTCTCATGGCAGATTCATTCTTTAGTCCCTCGTGGTACCGGGTTGCCGGACTGAAACCCCGCTTGCGCAGTCATGCGCAACTGCATCGTCATGCGTACCGCGGCAAGGTCTGGTATATCCTGCAGGATCTTGCGGGTGGCAAGTCGCACCGGTTCTCGCCGGCAGCCTACCGTTTTGTCGGGCTGATGGATGGCAGGCTTACAGTCCAGGAATTATGGGATGCAGTGAGCCGGGAATCGGGGGATGACGCGCCCACCCAGGACGAGGTGATTCGTCTGCTGGGGCAGCTGCATGCGGCAGATGCCCTGATATGCGATGTTATGCCTGATAGCGAGGAATTGTTCCGGCGATTCGGTAAACACGAGCGCATGAAACTGAAGCAGCGCCTGTGGACGCCGCTGGCTGTGCGTTTTCCCCTCCTTGATCCCGAACGGTTTCTGGAACGCACATATCCTTATGTCCGTTTCCTGTTCAGCTGGTTCGGCGTTGCCCTCTGGCTGGTTGTTGTAGGCAGCGGTGCAGTCATGGCTGCATCGCACTGGGGAGATCTTACCCAGGACATTGTGGATCGTGCGCTGACCCCTCAAAACCTGGTGTTGCTCTGGTTTGTCTATCCCGTAGTCAAGGCACTGCATGAGCTGGGCCATGGTTATGCCGCCAGGTATGCCGGCGGTGAGGTGCACGAGATCGGCATTATGCTGCTGGTGCTGGTGCCTGTGCCCTATGTTGACGTGTCGTCGATCTGGGGTGTCCGGGACAAGCACAAGCGCATGCTGGTGGGTGCCGCGGGCATTGCGGTTGAGCTGTTTCTCGGGGCACTGGCCATGTTCGTCTGGCTGAGTGTAGAGACCGGGACGGTGCATGCGATTGCCTATAATGTAATGCTCATCAGCGGTGTTTCTACACTGCTGTTCAACGGCAATCCCCTGCTGAAATTTGACGGTTATTATGTATTGTCGGATGCAATCGAGATTCCCAACCTCGGCACCCGCTCCAACCGCTACCTGGGCTACCTGATACAGCGTTATCTGTTTGGCCTGAAGCATGCGGATTCACCGGCTGATACGCGCGGTGAGCGGGTCTGGTTCGTTGTCTATGGCATGGCAGCCTTTCTTTACCGCATGTTCATCATGTTTGTCATCATCCTGTACATTGGCGGCAAATTTTTCGTCGTCGGTGTCATGTTGGCGACCTGGGCAATCATTACACAGGTACTAGTTCCCATGGGAAAAAATCTGTCATTTCTCTTCAACAGCCCGCGTCTAAAGCGCAATCGGGGACGCAGTATCGGGACTTCTGCTCTGGTCGTGCTGGTTGTAGTGACATTGCTGTTTTTACTGCCGGCGCCTTTCTGGACGCGTGCGGATGGTGTTGTCTGGCCAAATGAGCAGTCCCATGTCAGGGCGGGTGCAGACGGCTTTGTCGAAAAACTGCTGGTTCCTGCCGGTGGCCGGGTGGACGCAGGCCAGGCGCTGGTTGAACTGCGCGACCCCTTTCTGGAGTCCAGGGTAGTGATACTGGAAGCTGACCAGAAGCAACTCCGCAGCCAGTTGTCGTATGCACAGGCAACAGACCGGGTGCAGGCAGCGCTTATCCGTGAGGAACTGGCATCGACAACTGCAGATCTTGAGCGTGCCCGTGAACGGGTCAATGCACTGGTGATCCGCAGTCAGCGAAGCGGGGTGCTGGTACTTCCACAGGAGCAGGACCTGGTGGGTCGTTTTACGCACAAGGGTCAGGTTGTGGCCTATGTGGTTGGGCCATCCGATCTCGGGACTGTACGCGTTGTCGTGTCACATGATGAGATCAGTCTTATTAACGATCGCACCCGGGGCGTGGATATCATGCCAGCCGGCTGGGGCGCGGAGTCGTACCAGGGAGAGATCCTGCGTGAGGTCCCGGGGGGGACCAGCCGGTTACCCACCGCAGCCCTGGGCGCGATGGGCGGGGGGCGAATCGCGATTGACCCCAGGGGTGAAGAGGGTGTCACCACGCTGGAACGCGTTTTCGAGATTGATATCGGCTTGCCGCCGGAGGCCCGGACTGCATTTCTGGGACAGCGG